>CALASU010000001.1 GCA_937888765.1 uncultured Clostridia bacterium
CGGAAAAGCATCTGCAGGGAAAACGGGCGAAAATGGTTGGGCAGTTGTTTGAGCAGATAGTGGATGCTTCCTGCAGATACTATGCAGAGCAGGGTCTGGCGAAGATTGAAAAAACACCGGAGCCGATGAAGGTGCTGTCCAGAATGGATAAGCAGGGAACTTTCAAAGCTTGCTTTACAAAGGCAGCACAGCCTGACTATAAAGGCACACTGAGAGGCGGCAGGACTGTCATTTTTGAAGCGAAGCATACGGACGGGGAAAGCATTGCATATACCAGACTGACAGAAGCGCAGCTGAAGGCAATGGAAGAATATCACAATATGGGAGCAGAATGCTTTATCCTGGTATCGTTCAGCTTCTGTGACTTCTACCGTATCCCGTGGGAAGAATGGCGGGATATGCAGCGGCTGTATTGCAGAAAAAGCATCAAGCGGTATGAGCTAGAAAAGTTCAGAATTAAAGAAAGCGGAAACATTCTGTATTTTCTGGAAGGTCTGGAATGCGGTGGTATATATGGCTAAAAAGGGCAGACCAAAGGGAATTCCAAACTGTACGGATAAAGGTGCTGGATGGTGCAAGCTGTTCCGCTGTGAGAAGAAAGGTTATAAATTCTGCTGCAGTTTCTGTGAAGAAAACAAAGACTGTGCAGAAAAGTGTTTGAATAAACCGACAAAATGCGGACAGAAGCAGAAAGATTGAGAGGTGGTAATTTGAAGAAAGACAACATTAGGGATTATGCGACAGAAGCATTCCGCTTCTATGCGGCTTGCGGGAAACTGACATCTGCAGAGCTGGAGCAGATGGTACGGGATCGTATCTACCAGCAGTCGAAGCGGGAGTTTCTGCGAAGCGGCAGTGGAATGCCAATCAGTCCTACGGAATATGCAGCCATGAAAGCTGAAGATGCTGTAAGGGATCTGCAGGCAGAACTTATGGATATTATCGCTGTAGAAAAGACATTGAAGCGGCTGAATGCACAGCAGCGGAAAGCGGTGGAAATTGTTTATTTCACAGATGCGGAAAAGGATCTGGAAAAGAATGATATTTCTGATCGGGTACATAGAGCGGAGTTGCATATTCCGGCAAGTGAACGCAGTATATATGGCTGGCTGTTTAAAGCCAGAAAGATTTTTGCAGAAGAAAGAGGACTTCGAATAGATGGGCAGAAAACTTTTTTTGGAAAAGTTTGCAGTAGTAGACCCTAAAAATGTGCTATTATGGTATCATCGAACTCCACGGGAGAGCGGTAACGAAGTATGGATACGCAAAAGTCTATGACGGAAAGGACACTGGAAACGGTGTCCTTTTTGCGTGGGAAGGAGGTTGTGACATGCTGAAATCCTGTTCATACTGCGGGAAGATACATGACACAAAAGAAATGTGTCCGAAAAAGCCTGCCCGAAGAAAATTTGAGACGGGACAAAATAAATTCCGTTCAAAAAATGTATGGACAAAAAAGAGCAAAGAAATCAGAGAAAGGGATGGTTTTTTATGCCAGATTTGCATAAGAAATTTATATAAAACAACAAGGCAATATAATTCTGAGGATCTGGAAGTGCATCATATCGTACCTGTCAAAATGGACTATGATCTGCGTCTTGAAAATGAGAACCTGATCACGTTATGTGAGCGTCATCATCAGATGGCGGAAGTGGGCGAGATTCCGGCGAAAGTACTGCATCAGATCGTGCAGGAGCAGGAGAGCAGGAATGCTGTATGAGAGGTCAGCATACCCGCCCGGAGAGGTAGGAATTCAATTCCTGAAGACCCCAAGACCACGATGGCCAGTCTGCGTATAAAATATTCCCAAAATGAACTTTTTCGGAAAGGAGGGGGTGCAATGGGAAGACCACCAAAGCCATTTGCTGTACTTGCAAGTGAAGGAAAAAGCCACCGCACGAAAGCGGAAATGGAAGCCAGAAAGCAAGGCGAAGCGGCTTTTGCAACGGGCGAAATACTGAAGGAAAAACCAGAGACAAAACAGAGTGTTGTGGCGCACAAGGAATTTTTGCGACTGAAGAAGATTCTGACGAATATCGGAAAATGGGATGCGCTCTATGAGAACATCATCAACAGGTATTGTCAGCTGTATGTGGAGTGCAAGGACTTTGAAGAAAAGCGGGAGCGATTCTACAAGGACTTGTGGGAGCTGGAGGACAGTAAGGAGGCAGGCGAGTTCGAGAAGATCTCAACCTACTATAGTCTGAAGAACAACATTCAGCAGAACATCATCAGTCTGGACAAGCAGGTACAGGCGAAACGCAAAATGATGATGGACATCGAAAAAGAAAGCAGTATGACCATTGCTTCCGCTCTGCGCAATGTGCCGAAGAAAGAAGAAAAGCAGGAGAATCCTCTGTTAGGGGTGCTGAAAGATGGTTAAGGACGGGAAAGCCTATGCCTATGCCAAATGGTGCATTCTTCCGGAAAACAGAATGGTCGGCAAGTACGTCAAGAAGCAGGCGGAACAATGGCTGGAGATTGCGGACGGAAAAAGTGAAGAAGCGTTTGTGGATGAAGCAGCTGCCGAAAGGATTGAGAAGCTGCTTTTTTTGATGCAGCATCCTGACCTGAGGTGCAGCATGGCAGAAGGTATGGAAGATTATGCATGGTTTCTGATCATTGCTGTACTTTGTACGAAAAAGCGGGATGATAGAGGGCGTGACATTCGGTACTATACAACAGCATTGCTGGAAATCTGCCGCAAGAATTTCAAAACATTCTATTCAT
>CALASU010000002.1 GCA_937888765.1 uncultured Clostridia bacterium
TTTTTGAAGGGTTTGGGGGGAACTTTCCCCAAGAAAAGAAAGTTCCCCCGATAAAAATTACCCCATAATCAATTTCACAAAATACGCCGCATAGCCAGCCAGCAGCAGTACGCCGCCCATACGTGTCAGAGCCTTCTTGGGCAATACACAGCCAAACAGCAATACCATTGCTCCCACTGCTACAAAGCTGTCAAATGTAAAAGAAAGGCTGTATGGTACGGGTGTAATCAGTGCTGTTGTACCGATTACAAACAGGATATTGAAGATATTACTGCCTACAATATTCCCAACCGCAATATCGGATTTTCCTTTTCTCGCTGCTGTTACGCTTGTTACCAGTTCGGGCAGGGATGTACCCAATGCCACGATAGTCAGCCCGATCAGACGTTCACTCATAGAGAAGATTTTTGCAATCACGGTTGCGGCTTCTACTGCAATATCACTGCCCCATACAATCAGAGCAATCCCTACAACAACATATCCCAGCAATACAGGGATAGATTTCTGCGTAACAGGTGCTTCCTCCTCCTGAGAATTGCCGTTTTTTGCCATCCACAGCAGGTATGCCAGATACAGCAGCATAAACACCCAGAGGATCACGCCTTCCAGACGGGTAATGATCTGATCCTTCAGCCCCATATAAGCCATCAGTACCATGATAAAGATTGTTGCAGGAATTTCATAGCGAATCGTACTTTTTTCCACAGGTACTCTGCAAATCACAGAAGTTACCCCCAGAATCAACAGCACATTGAGGATATTACTGCCCAGAATATTCCCGATCGTGATTTCCGCACTGCCTTTGAATGCCGCTGAAATGCTGACTGCCGCCTCGGGTGCGCTTGTCCCCATTGCCACAATCGTCAGCCCGATGACCAGCTGCGGAATCCCGAAACGATCGGCAATGCTCGAAGCCCCTTCAACGAACCAATCCGCCCCTTTGATCAGCATAACAAAGCCCACAATCAACAGCCCTATGTTCAGTATCAATTCCATGTGTTTTTCTCTCCGTTTTTTAGTATTCTGTTATTTTTTATTACCAAAAATAGTATACTCTGTATTCTTTTCAAAATCTACAGCTATCTTTATAAAATCTTAATTTTTTTGCATAAAAAAACCGCAGGTGTTTCCACCTGCGGTAAGGTTCTTAAGTAGGCTGAAATTATTTCAGTGTTACTTTAGCGCCAACTTCTTCCAGTTTAGCTTTGATTGCTTCAGCGTCTTCTTTGGAAGCCTGTTCTTTCAGTACTTTGGGAGCGCCGTCTACAGCTTCTTTAGCTTCTTTCAGGCCCAGACCTGTTACTTCACGAACAACTTTGATTACTTTGATTTTTTCGGAACCAACTTCTGTCAGTTCTACGTCGAATTCTGTTTTTTCTTCAGCTGCTGCGCCTGCTGCGGGACCAGCTACTACTGCTACGCCTGCTGCTGCGGATACGCCGAATTCTTCTTCTGCTGCTTTTACCAGGTCATTCAGTTCCAGTACAGTCAGTTCTTTTACTGCTGCGATGATTTCTTCGATTGTCAGTTTTGCCATTTTAAAGCACCTCCGATAATATTTGTTTTCAGTTATTTTCAATAGTTAAATATGTTTTTAAAAGCCGATTGCTTTTAAGTTACGCTGCAAAAAGATTATTCTGCAGCTGCTTCGCCGTCTTTCTTCGCGATCTGGTCGATAACGCGTGCGAAAGAGGACATGGGGGATTTGAAGCTGCCCAGCAGTTTGGAGAGCAGTACTTCTCTGGAAGGGATGTCTGCGATCAGTTTCATACCTTCTGCATCGTAAACGATGCCTTCAACTACACCAGCTTTGAATTCCAGTGCTTTTACGTCTTTCGCTACTTTGTTCAGGATGCTAGCACCTGCTGTTGCATCTTCATAGCTGAATGCAAATGCGCTGGGGCCTGCCAGGTACTGGTCCAGACCTTCAAACTGTGTACCCTGGATAGCGAAGTGTACCATTGTGTTTTTGTAAACTTTATAATCAACACCTGCATCTCTGAGCTGTTTTCTCAGTGCTGTGTCCTGTTCTACAGTCAAGCCTCTAGCATCAACCATAACTACGGATGTTGCTCTTTCCAGCTTTTCTTTGATTTCGTTTACTACAACCTGTTTCTGTTCGATTTTTGCCATGTTTGTTTACACCTCCTCGAAATCCTTTTTTCATGTTTGAAAAAAGCCTCTTTGCACATAGACAAAGAGGCATATAGCTCAAAATGAGATTCTCCTCGGCAGGATTTACGCAATTTCTTGCACCTGCTGTCTACGGCAATATACGATTTTTTCTTTCAACTCGTTTATTATAACCGATAAACAAGCTCCTGTCAAGGATTTTCCGAAAAATTATTCAGAAATTTTTGCAGGATTTACTTTTACGCCAGGGCCCATTGTTGTTGTCAGTGTTACGCTCTTCAGGTACTGACCTTTAGCAGCCTGGGGTTTTGCTTTTATAACAGCACTCATCAGAGTCTGGAAGTTTTCTGCCAGTTTTTCGGAACCGAAGGAAACTTTACCAACGGGAACATGAATGATGTTTGTTTTGTCCAGACGGTATTCGATTTTACCAGCTTTGATATCAGCGATAGCTTTTGTAACGTCCATTGTTACTGTGCCAGCTTTAGGGTTGGGCATCAGGCCTTTGGGACCCAGAACACGACCCAGTCTACCAACAACGCCCATCATATCGGGTGTTGCTACTGCAACGTCGAAACCGAACCAGTTTTCATTCTGAATTTTGGGGATCAGATCTTCTGCGCCTACGAAATCCGCACCAGCTGCCAGAGCTTCTTCAGCTTTTGCACCTTTTGCGAATACCAGAACACGAACTGTTTTACCTGTACCGTGAGGAAGAACTACGGCACCACGAACCTGCTGATCAGCATGTCTGCTGTCAACGCCCAAACGAATATGCGCTTCTACTGTAGCGTCAAATTTTGTTGTAGATGTTTTCTGTACCAGATCAATTGCATCTACTGTATCATACAGCATTGCTCTATCTACGAGTTTTGCAACTTCGCTATATTTTTTACCTCTTTTCACTTTCGTGACCTCCTTATGTGGTAGTATCGGGAGAATTCCCTCCCACTTATATACGCCTTAGTTAAATAATATTCTCTGTGATTAAAACCTTGGCTTATTCTTCAACAACGATACCCATGCTTCTTGCTGTGCCGCAGATCATTCTGTAAGCTGCGTCAACGTCAGCTGCGTTCAGGTCGGGCATTTTCATTTCAGCGATTTCCATTACTTTCGCCTTAGGCAGTTTTGCAACCTTTGTTTTGTTAGGTACGCCGGAACCGGATTCGATACCAGCTGCTTTTTTCAGCAGAACTGCTGCGGGGGGTGTTTTTGTAATGAAGGAATAGCTTCTGTCCTGATATACTGTGATTACTACAGGGATGATCAGACCAGCCTGAGAAGCTGTTTTTTCATTGAATTCTTTGCAGAAGCCCATGATGTTCACACCATGCTGACCCAGTGCGGGACCAACAGGAGGAGCGGGTGTTGCCTTCGCTGCGGGGATCTGTAATTTAATATAACCTGTTACTTTCTTTGCCATGATGGCACCTCCTATAAATGTGGTAATTAGCGGGGATTTTCCCTCCCACCAGGCAGTGTGACCTGCCTTTTGACGATTGTTGACTTATAAATAGTAATAAGCTCTTACAGCTTATCAATCTGAGTGAAATCAAGCTCAACCGGTGTTTCTCTGCCGAAAACGGAAAGGCTTACAACCAATGTTCCTTTGTGGATATTGATTTCCTGCACCTGACCAACAGATTCTGCAAAGGGCCCTGTTACAACACGTACAGATTCTCCGATTTCCACATCCAGATTTTCCACTGCCGCACCGATGCCCATAGCGCGAACTTCGGCATCAGACAGAGGAACGGGTTTGGAACCGGGGCCAACAAAGCTTGTTACGCCTCTTGTATTTCTTACAACATACCATGTTTCATCGTTCATGATCATGTTGATGAGCACATAGCCAGGAAATACCTTTCTCTGTACTGTTTTTTTCTGGCCGTCCTTCATCTCATTTTCTTCCTGCATGGGAACGCTGATTTCAAAAATCTGATCCTGCATTCCTCTGTTTTCTACAGTTTTTTCGATGTTGGCTTTTACTTTATTTTCATAACCGGAGTAGGTATGCACAACATACCATCTTGCCTCTGCAGGCACTTCTCTGATTTCTTCGGGCTTGTTGATTTCTTCAGACATTATTACCATCCTTTTTTTATCCGTTTTTAACTTCTTAACCTAAAAGACCGATGATTGCACTATAACCGGCTGTAAACACCGTATCCATACAGAAAATAATAACGCCTACAATCAAGGATGTGACAACAACTGTAGCTGTACGTTTCACGATGTCTGTACGGCTTGGCCAGATAATTTTCTTGAATTCAGCTTTGTAATCCGCGAAAGTATCTTTGTCATTGTCTTTCTTTGCTGCCTGTACCGGCTTCGTCTGTTTCACTTCGTTCGTTGGGTTTGTGATGTTCTTGTCTTCCATACGTTCACTTCCTTAATTGGAATACCCATACAAATTATTTTGTTTCTTTATGCATTGTATGAGTTTTACAGAACTTACAATATTTTTTGATTTCCATTCTGTCAGGCATTACTTTCTTGTCTTTAGTAGTGCTGTAGTTTCTCTGTTTGCACTCTGTACAAGCCAATGTGATTCGTGTTCTCAAGATCTCCACCTCCATTTTCTGATGTGTGATTTTTACATAAAAAAAAGACTTGTTCGTCTTCGGTAATTAGAATATCACAAGTCTTTTTCTCTGTCAACAAAAAATCGAAGAAAATTGCGATTTTCTTTGATTTTCAAGCATTTGTATGAGATACAGAAACAAATGTCTGCATCCGAAACTGCTATCTGTCCGGAATCCTGTATTCATGCAAAATTTCTCTGAAAAAATTTTTATACGCTTACGATTCCGTGCCGCTTACTGGTTTTTCAGGTATTCTTCCAGTGCCACAGCAAGCTGATCGGGGCAGCTTGTGTTTCTTCTGCCGCATGTGATGCCTTTCAGTCTTTTTGCCGCTTCTTCGGGTGTCATGCCCTCTGCCAGTGCCGCAAGCCCTTTGTGGTTGCCGTCACAGCCGCCCAGAAAGCTGATATTTTTCACTACACCGTCTTCGATGTCAAATTCTACTCTTGCAGCGCAGATGCCTTTTGTATTGTATTTGATATGCATATTCGTTTTCCTCCTGTTTTCTGTTTTTCTATTTTTCAGAAAAAAGAATATCATAACATATCAGAAAAGGCAATAAAAGGGGGCAACTTTATTTTCTTGCCTTGCCGATCAGATATGTGACAAAGAACAGCACTGCCGCCGTGAGTACCATCGTTGCCCCTGCAGAGGTTGCCCATGTATAGGAGATACACAGCCCCATCACAGAAGAAACCAGACCGAAGATCGTTGCCATGCAGTGATAGCTTCTCGCACCATTTGTGATATTTCTTGCTGCCGCCGCCGGCAGGATCAGCAGAGAGTTAATCATCAGGATACCGACCCAGCGGATAGATACCATAACCGCTACCGCTACCATCATCACAAAGATATTTTCCACCAGAAGTACCTTTACCCCACGGCTTGCCGCCAGAGAGTGATTGACGCTGACCAGCAGAAGCTGATTATACAGCACTGCCCACAGCACATACGCCACAATCAGTACCAGAGCGATCATAAGAAGGTCTTTCTGTCCGACTGTCAGAATATCACCTATTAAATAAGAAGAATATTTTGCAAAGCCGCCGCTTGCAGACAGAATCACGATACCCAGAGCCAATGCCGCAGAGGAAAACACGCTGATAACGGTATCCGAAGAAACCATATTCGCAGCTTTTACCTTTGTGATGACAAGTCCCAGAAAGATACCAAAGGCAAGCATTGCCAGCAAGGGATCCTCCAAGCCAAGCAGCACCCCAAGCCCGATTCCCGTAAAGGCACTGTGCCCCAGTGCATCGGAGAAGAATGCCATTTTATTATTTACCGCCATTGTCCCCAGCAATGCAAACAAAGGGGCAATCAATACAGAGGCAAGAAAGGCATTTTTCATAAAATCATACTGAAACATGGAACCGGGCAGAAGCTCCATGAAGCTGTAAATCACTTCCATTCTGCCACCTCCTCTGCCGTAAAGCCGAATGCTTCCCGAAAGGCTTCCGTTTCAAAAACCATATTAGGGTCGCCCTGTTCCACCACTGTCTTATCCAATAAAACTGCTTTATCGGCATATTTACGAATCAGACCTAAGTCATGGGAAACCAACAAAACCGCCATGTGCTGCTGTTCTCTCAGTTCAGACACTCTTTTATAGAAGAGATCCAGCCCCGCCATATCAACACCGGAAACAGGCTCGTCCAGTACCAGCAGATCAGGAACAGGGTCTGTTGCCATTGCCAGAAGTACCCTCTGCAGTTCGCCGCCGCTCAATGCCCCCAGTCGACGGTCTGCCAGATAGCCGCAGTCCATTCTGTCAAGCATGGTCTGAATCTGCTGTTTCATTTTTTTATTTCTGCCAAGCCATACAGGTCTGCCGCCCTTTGCCGCCGCAATCAGATCGGATACGGATACGGGCATACTTTTATCAAAATCCAGATGCTGTGGTACATACCCGATTTTCGGTACAGGCAGTACCTTGCCGTGATGGTCTGTAAAAGAAATCTTACCTTTATATTTTCGCTCACCTAAAAGCGTTTTTAATAATGTTGTCTTACCTGCCCCGTTTTTCCCGATCAGTGCAGTCAGCTCCCCGCAGTGAAAGGTCAGATTGACATTGTCCAGAAGGGTATCTTCTCCGCTGATTACGGTAATATCCTTCATTTCGATACTGCAAAGCCCACAGCTGTTGTGAATCCCTCTCATCTGCATTCCTCCTTTCAATTCTTCGTTTTATTTCTGTTTTTCTTTCCAATATGTTTCAATTGCTTCTATATTGTTACGCATTCTTTCTGTATAAGAAAGATTTTCTGTATCCTGCGTTGTCAGAGGGTCTAATAAAACGATTTCTTCCCCCTGCTCTGCCGCCAGAACCTCAGCATATTTCTGCCCGTTGTCTGCCGCTGTCAGATAAAAACAGATTCCGTGTGCTTCTGCTTCCTCTGCCGCTTCTGCAAGTTCTCTTGCCGAAGGAATCTGGTATTCATCCGCAAATAATTCCACCGCAGGCTCCATATGGAACAGCTCCGCCAGATAGCCAAAGCCCTCATGGAATACCGCTGCAAATTCTTCTTCGGGCAAACCGATCGCTTCTGCCTGTTCATGCAGTTCATGCATTTCTTCATGAAAGGCTTCTGCATTGGCATGAAATAATTCACTTTCTTCGGGCACACATTCCCCCAGAGCATGTGCAATGGCTTCTGTCTGCGCCGCCGCACGCTCGGGAGAAAGCCAGATATGCGGATTGCCTTCGTGGTCATGCCCTTCATGTGCATCTTCCGCTTCTTCTTCCTCATCTCCGTGATGGTGGTGGGCACCTGCTTCCAGAAGCTCTATCCCATGCGAAGTATCTATGATCTCCAGATTCGGATATCTTTCTAACGCCTGTTCCAGAAAGCTTTCCATCCCGCCGCCGTTGATGATCAGCACATCTGCATTTTCCAGAATCTTCATATCGGCAATCGTCAGTTCATAATCATGCAGACAGCCTGTCTGCGGCTGTGCCATGTTTAAAAGCTGTATCCCCTCTGCGCCTTGTGTTACCTCCTGTGCCAGAAGATAAACAGGATAAAAGCTGGATACCACCGTCAGTTTTTCTTCTTCTATTTTTGTATGCTGCGGACTGCACGCTGTCAGAAGCATTGACAGACAGAGCAGTCCGAGTGTTTTCCATTTCTGTTTCATTCGTTCCTCCTATTGCAAATCTTTTCCTTTCGGATTGCAAACGCAAATGATTTGCAAATAGAATTTTATGTAACAACAACCCACTTGTCAAGAGATTCTTCTCTCTGTTATAGTCATAGAAAGGGAAATAAGAAATTTTCTCAAAAAAATAGTCAATTCCTGTTTTTAGAAAGGAGCAATCCCCATGATCCGCAGATATAAAAATTTTGTACCCAAAGTCCCCGAATCCTGCTTCGTATTCCCCACCGCTGAAGTCATCGGCAGTGTAGAATGCGGGGAAAATGTTATTATCTACCCCGGCACGGTCGTGCGCGCAGGCTACGGTAAAATCACAATCGGCGACAAGACCAACTTACAGGAAAATACAACCCTCCATGTAGAGGTTGGCTTTGATATTTCCATCGGCTCCGGCGTTACCATCGGACACAACTCCATCATCCACGGCTGTACTATCCATGACAACGTACTGATCGGTATGGGTGCTATCATTCAGGAGGGTGCCGTGGTAGAAGAAAACTGCTTTATCGGCGCAGGTGCTGTGGTAAAACGCGGTATGCGTATCCCCGCAGGGCATATGGCATACGGCATTCCCTGCCGTGTCGTTCGCCCGATCACACAGGCAGAATATGATGAAATCCGTGTTTCTACAGCCGAGTATCAGGAATATATGGCAGAATATAAAAGACAGGAATCGGAGGACAAAGGATTTTAAAAAAAATCATCCTGCAAAAAACAAAGAAAAATCAACATTCTTTGCTCCTGCCATTCTTTTTCTGATAAAAATTGTGAAATATACCTTGCAAAAAGTTCTGTTCTGATATAAAATGATTACAGAATGAAGAAGGAGGTGTTTTTCCATGGCTCATAAAATCGGTCCCGAATGTATCGGTTGTGGTGCTTGCGCAGGTGGCTGCCCTACAGGTTGCATCGTTGAAGCTGGCGGTGTTTACGAAATCAAAGCTGCTGAATGTATCGACTGCGGTACATGCGCTGGTAACTGCCCTACAGGTGCTATCAAAGCAGAATAATCCTTACTTAACAAAAAAAGTGAGTCTTACGACTCACTTTTTTTCTTTTTGTAAAAACCGTGAGGCTCTGCCTCACACTCCGCAAGGGGAATGATTCCCCTTGACCCCCATTTTGAAATACAAATTTCAAAGAAATTTGTATTTCGTATAAAAAGTTTCGGTCAAGCCTTTTCATAAGGTAGCGGGAAAG
>CALASU010000003.1 GCA_937888765.1 uncultured Clostridia bacterium
GTTGATGATGGACAGGAATACCAGTGTCAGAGCTTCGGAACCACCGGATGTGATCAGAACGTCATTTCTTTCCAGGTTCATGTCGAATCTCTTGAAGTATTCAACGATTGCGTCCTGCAGGCTGGGCAGACCCCAAGAACCAGCATATTCCAGAACTTTGGAATCGAAACCTTTTACTGCTTCCCAGAATACGGAAGGTGTTTCGATATCGGGCTGACCGATGTTCAGGTGGTAGATTTTTACGCCCTGTGCTTTTGCAGCATCAGCCATAGGGTTAAATTTTCTGATAGGGGAGTTCTGCATTGCCTGCACTCTGTCGGAAATTCTCATTGTTTTCACTTCTCCTTTAAAATAAGTAATTGTGTAAGTTTGAAGAATTTTGTACCGATCGGAGGGGGCTTCCGGCTCTTTAGAGATCTGCACTGCTTTACATCCTGAAAAAAAGTTCAGTGCATACGATTCCTATAGAGAGAAACGGAAAATCCGCATCCGAATACAGTATAAGTATATCACTTTTCCAGAGAAAGGCAAGAGGTGCTGTGAAAAATTCTACAAACTTCTTTATTTTTGTATAGTTTTTCGTTCAGTTTTTTTCGCAGTGCACAATAGTATACAATCTTTTTTATCCTTCTTTCGCCATATAGACTGAACTATAGTTTATTTTCTGTTTTTTTATCACGGATATTTATGGTTCTATTGCATTTCTAAATTTATTCACAAGAATCTGCCTGTCCGAATTGCTCTCCTTTGTCCCTTTTTTCTAAGGAAAAACAGAACAGGGAGTCGCTTTCCTTTGTTACTTTTTGTACAAAAGAAAGGCTGCAGCGAAAGCTGTCCCTTCACAACCATACCTACTGTTTACCAACCTTCTTTTAATTTCGTAATCTGATATTCTCCCTTTTCATCCTGTTTAAAGTTTAGAGTATATCCAATCGGTCGCTCTGTTGCCCTTCTCCATATCACCCATTCTTCTTTTTCCATTGTACGAAGTGCTTCTCCTACACCGCCAACTGTTATCACTGCATCTTCTGCAATCCGGTATTGTTCCGGCATTCCTATATTCAATCGAAAGTATCCGTTATTCGTTCTTCCCGAAACATCAGAAATGATAATTTGCCGCTGTATGAGAGCATGGCTAGCATCTATCGACAATCTAAGGGTACCGAACCAGCCATCCTCGGGAGTTTCGCTGTAGTACGGCAGATATGCAAATGTTTCATTATTATAATATGCAGTCATCGGATGCACTTCATCACTGGTATAAATACAGAAGGAATCGGGATTACAGGTGTCCTCATAAATATAGGAAGCATCGGGAGAAACCTGACACACAAACTGCATTGTTGTAACGACATCTTGCTGCCCATAATATCCTTCATAAAGTTCCTCATAATATTTGCTGTCATTTTCTTTAGCCTGCTTAATATACTCTACTTCATCAGGATTACAGAATGGATTCCGATGCGTTACTTTCAATATAAAATCTACACGCACCTCATCCATACCATTGGGAAGGCGTTCTTTTTCAACTTTCTGGATATCAAAAGCAAAATTTTCTAACTCATAAACACTCCATTTACTTTGTGAGATAAACCCTATCACACTTTGGTACATAAAGTCCCATATCCCCTCATCCAATTCAACGCCCTTTTTAGAACGAACGGGATATACCTTTCCATCTTCCCAATATATATTAGACTCATAATAATCTCTGACAACAGGTTTACCATTTTCTTCTCCGAATCTGAGTAGTTCTTTCATTGTATAGACTTGGGGAATGCTGTCCTGCATCGTATAAGTAATAATGGCTGTTTCTTCTTTTACTTCGATTTCATAAGAAATGACCCAAGGACTGCTCCATCCAATAGAATAATTCCAGTCCTCTCCTTCGCCTGCATTTTGTTCTTCCACAAAAGTATTTTTACATTCTTCATTCATCATTTCATAACGGACTTTACCGTTTCTGTTTTCCAAAGCCTCTGCCCATTTTTCCGCCATTTTATAAATATCCGCTGACAAAACAGCAACAGATTTTTTAGAGGCTTGCGCATCACCGCTGCAACTGACCAGGCAACCGCTGGTAAATGCCAACACTAATATGATCCCCGCTAATAGGATTCCTTTCTTTCTTTTTCTTCCATTCATGACTTCCGCCAGCCTTTCCTGCAGCACTCGTTTGCCATCCACAAAGCAAGTAGTCAATGCTTCCTGTTTTTGCAGTCCTTCTTCCGCTTCCTGCAAAATCATTAGGCTATATGCCTTTCGATATGTCATATCCTCTTCCTGCACTACTTCTCCATCACAAGAAATCTCCAAATCCCGATTTGCACGTTTTTCCATCATCCATACACAAGGATTAAACCAATGAATACTTCTTGCAAAGAGCAGCAGAAATTTATACCAAAGATCTTTGCGTTGCCAATGAATCAGCTCATGCCGAAAAATCATTGCCATCTTCTGCTCTGTATATGCTTCATGCGGCAAATAGACTTTTGTATCAAACAGTCCCACTGTCATAGGCGTATCCAATACCGAACTGATTTTCAGATACGGCTTGTTTCCCTCTGCTGTTTCCGCATAAATCTTCTTGGTTAATTCCGAAGGTTCTCTCTCCCAACGCTTCAGCAATTTCTTCAGTCTATCAGTAGATATAACTGTATATAGTAAAGAAACGCTCACACCTAATATCCAAATCCCACATAAGAACTGCGCAGGCATAACTGCAAAGTTTAATTTTTCTTTTTTCTGTTCTGCAGTAGTAATTTCTTTTTCTCTGTCTACCAGCTTTATGATCCATTCTTCTGCATCATT
>CALASU010000004.1 GCA_937888765.1 uncultured Clostridia bacterium
ATACATTCCCAGACAATATACCTGCTTTGCGTATTCATCTTCGTCGCATCGCTGCCATCTGAGCCGCGCCATCTGTTCCCCCGTGATGTTGTCAATGACCTGTGCTGTAAAATAGTCACTGCCTTCCCCTGCGGTATCCCCGCCGATTGTGTACGGTCTGCCCGCAATCGGTTCTTTAAAGATCTGGATTTCTCCTTTTTCCCTTTCTTCAAAGACGTGATCCTGCAGCACAATATGCTCCAATGTTTCCCGTTTTTCTCTGAAAAAGAACCTTCCCCTTCTCCCACTGGTATTCAACATCTGCAGCCGTACCACAATCGCCCTGCTATCAAATACGCAGGTACCCGTTGCGATAAAGGCTTCTTCCGGTGTTGCGGGGTATTCCTGATGGAATTGCTCAATGTCATTGCGGCAGTTGTTTCGGATGCACCACCGCCGCCACATGATCTGTTCATGGTCCAGTCCGAAAAGGCTTTTCAGTTCCTTTTCTTCCTCTGTCAGCTGCTCCCCATGGTAGGGCATCCTGTATTCTTCCATCTCAAACCATGCCGCAAAGAATGGCACAAAGTCATTTTCTCCCGCCGCCGCATCGTCCCACATTTCTTTAAAGAAATTGAAACCATTTGCTGTGCTTTCGATAATGACCATACTCTCTGGTGTGTTTGGCACTGCCTGCATCAGACCTGAGTAAGTCGCCGCCACATCTCCCGGCCAGAAAGCCAGCTCCGAAGCGTGCACGTTCGTCAGCGTGTCAGAACGCCCGACACCCTTGCCACCCGCCGTTGCGCATTTGATCTTGCTTTTCAGCCCTGGCTGACGCTCTTTTGCGCTTGCATTTTTCGTTGGATTCTCAAAAATCAACTCTTTTGCATTGCTGTTTTTCAGCATCGGTCGAATGGGATTCCGCTCCTGAAACAGCTTGCTCATCTGGAAAAGGTTGTTTGTCGCTTCATCCTTGTGCGTAATGATAAAGCTGTTCACATTCTTCTTTGTCGCCGTCCTGTAATAAATCAACGCTTCCGTCAGCGTGGAAAATCCCATCTGTCTGCTTTTCAGAATGATAATACGAATCGGTTTTCCCTCTGTCTGCAGCTTCTGAATCAGTTCATATAATCGAAGCTGTGCACTGTTCAGCTTCAGCGGCTCAATACGGTTTCGCTTTGTCTTTATTTTCAGAAAGCTCTCCATATACTTCTTTGGATCTGTAAGCACATTGTAGGTCTTAGGCATTGCCGCCACCTGCCTCTGCTTCCTCCAGATAGTCCTCTATGCTCTTGCCGCCTGCACTCTGGCTGTTTGCATTTTCCTCTGCCAGCTTCGTCCGCTTCGTGTCGTTCGCCAATCGTTTCTTCTCAATCGCCAGACGCTCAGGGTCATTCTTCCAGTCTTTTCTCGCCTTGTTCAGCAGATAGAATTTCACTGCCCCAATGTCCGCAGGCACATGCTGTTCTTCCGTCACTTCTTCCAGAACTTCCTCCGTCAGCAGTTTCCCCTTTTCAAACATCATCTGTCCCGCTGCATCCAGCATTGGCTTTTTCAGCTTTACCATTTTCTTCACGCTGGCATTGTATCCTAAGCACCGCTGCAGCAAAGAAGCCTCCACCTGTTCTAGCTCCTTCTTCTGTTTTTCCTTCAGCACATCGGCACTTTTTTTTAAGAGTGCCGAAAGTGCCGAAATCTCCCCTTTTAGTTTCCTGAAAGTGGAATAGCTCATTCCGAGCATTTCTGCCATCTCTTTTTGCGAAATCCCCGCAAACGCCCATTCTTCAATGCTTTTCAGGTTTTCATAGATCTTTTCCGCATTGCTTTCCGCCACCTTCTCACCCCCTCAAACATCGGCACTTTGCCGTTTTCAGTGCCGAAAAATTTCTGCATAAAATTCCATTCACTTTTTCGCATTTTTATCGAAAAAGCCAAAGAAACCCCGAAACCATCGGCTTTTCGACCGCTTCTTTCCCTTTTTCTTTTCTTAACATTTCCTAAGATTGTGTTAAGAATCTTTTTTCTGCTGCATTATTAGGAAGAAACTTTTTTCTTTACCCCCATTCTTAACACTTCTTTTTTTTGTTAAATATTGCCCGCTCCGGGGCGTATATTTCGTATAAAACCCCCGTTCCTGCCGCATTTTATGCACCGCAGGACAAGCACTTCCCCGCGTCCCACGCCCGCCCTCTGACGGCTGTTCCTTACAAAGAAGCAGCACGTTTCCGTACTGCTTCTTTGTTCTCACTGAAAGGATGCGTATTTTGAATGACCTAACCCTGTACCATAGAGGGATAACCCTTAGCACTCCTTTACTATACCAATAAAAACGCCCACAAAAGTTCGTCTTTGTCCATAATCGTTTATTTTTTTACAATAATAAAAAAGCGAAGATCACTCTTCGCCTCTTTCTTCGACTTCACTCAAATATTTTTCCCACTCCCGCCGAAGTTTTTCCATCCCTTCACTTTCAAGTCGAAAGCAGTTACTTCGGCACATTTCCATATTACGTACAACATCCTTCCACTGCTGTCCTTTTATATGCCGGAGTTGAATCACCTTAAACTCTGCCCCCGTCAGATTTTCGTCTATTATTTTCAAAAAATCTGCCCGTTTCCTGCACCGCTGGATCAGAACACGCTCATTCATCCTGATAGCCAGATTTACTTCTTCCCGCGCTTCGTCACATAGCAGGCCCTTTAGTTTCTTCCGCAACTTTTCATTTTCTTTCTGCAGGAAGTCTACGTAATCCTGCTTGTCCGAAAATTCCTGCAGCATCCTCTTAACTTCCTTCATTGTCACACTCACCTGCTCCACCATCCTCTCCAATATCCTCCAGCGTGATCTGAAGATTTTTCTGCATTCGCCATTTTTCCCTGATTGCCGTAATCTCCGCCTTTACTTTTTCGCGGTCGATCTTCTCCGCCGCCCCCCTTTTCTGCCGTTCTGCTTTTTCTGCAGAAGCTACGACTTTTCTGCAATATGCCCCGATCTCTTTTCCTTCCTGAAGCTCTGCAGATAATCGAAACACCTTAGTCATGCCTTCCAGAGTCAATGCTTCAGGCGTTTTTTCAAAAGCCATCAATTCATCCCATTTGACTCTCAAAGATTCCTTGCCGTAAGTCTTTTCGCCCATCTCTCTTAACTCTCTCAAAAAAGCATACCCCGAAGAGCTTGTCCGCTGCCTCGCCGCTTTCGCTGCATCTACCAGTCGCATATATATCACTCCCATCCTTCTGGCGGCTCTTCATACGTTTCGTGAAATTTTGCAAAATTGCGGAATGTCGTACTCTTGGCCAGCCATGCAAGCTCAATCATCCCAACAGGGCCGTTCCTTTGCTTACCGATGATAATTTCTGCAATTCCCTTCTTCTCAGAATCCCGATTATAGTAATCATCACGATAGATAAACAGCACCGTATCCGCATCCTGCTCCAAGTCGCCGCCGTCCCTCAGATCTGAAAGTATCGGGCGGTTGTCCGCTCTTTTCTCATTTGCCCGGCTCAGCTGCGAAAGCACCAGAAAGGGACAGCCCAGATCCTTTGCCATCTGCTTTAGTCCTCTGCTGATCTCACCGATCTCTCGGGTACGGTTTTCGCCCTTGCAGCTGATCAGCTGGAGATAATCGATCACTACCAGCCGCAGTCTGAGCCCCTGCGCCTTGTATCCATGACAGGCGGCACGGATATCCTCAACTGTCATATTGCTTTTATCGTTCAGGATCATCCGCCCTGCCCCTGCCTCAAAATCTTCGCTGTTTTCTTCCACCGTGCGCAATAGATTCATCCAGTCAGCATCATTACTTCCCACTGCAAAAGCTCCGTTGTCCAGCTTATATTCCGCTGTGTAACCTCTGCAGCCCAAAGCCTTTGCCGGCATTTCCAGAGAAAAAAAGACAACCCTCTCCTTCTCCTCCTGCAAGGTTTTCTGTGCTTCCCTCGCAATATCCATCGCCAGTGCACTCTTGCCCATACTGGGACGTGCCGCCAACAGTGTAAATTCTCCATCCCGCAAGCCGCCAAGCATAGCATCCAGTTCCAGAAAGCCCGTCGGCAGTCCGATGATTTTCTTCCCGCTTGCTCTGACCTCCGCCGCCTCTGCGATATATTCCGCCGTAGCCTCTGCCAGAGTCTTTATCTTCGCCTCTCCGTATCCATCATTCCGTGCCGCCGCCAGCAGTCGCCCAATCTCTGCACCATCCTGCCGCATTGCTGCCTGTGTGATCTCCCTGCTAAGTGCCATACAACGCCGATAATATGCCAGCTCCTTCAGCTTTTTGGCATATTCCCGAAAATTTACACTGGAACCAACCGCATTGGAAAGCACTGCCAGTACAGGAAGTCCTACGCGCTCCCATTCTCCCCGCCTGATCAGTTCCCCCTGAACCGTTACCACATCAACAACTTCTACCCCTTGCATTGCTTCAAATACCGCCCGATATGTAGGATTGTAAAAATCTTCAGCACACAAAAAAGCCTGTCCTTCCTCCGCCACTTCCCGATCCAGAAGCATGCAGCCCAAAGCCGCCTCTTCCGCACCCTCGTTGTACAATGCTTTCAAGTTATCCCCCATAAATCATCAGCCTCCCATCAATGCCAATCGCCTGTTCAATTCGTCATTTTTCGGAGAACTCTGGCGAACACCCTTCGGTTCCTCCAGAACCCATTTTGCCTTCGCCTTTCCGTCCTGCTCGTTGCCCCTGTTCCATCGCCGTGCTGCTGCCTTCCAGTCTTTCATCTTCGTTTTGCCAACAAGCCAGCCTTTGCTTTCGTAGAAGTCAATAAACTCCTGCGGTTCCAGATATTCCAGACCTTTTTCCCTGCAGTATTCCAGAACTTCCTCAGGGGTGGGTGGGGTAAAGCTGCGCTTTGCGCTGCTTTCTTTTTTCACATTTTTCTTTTCTTCTCCTTCTCTTTCTCTTTCTCCTTCTCTGCCCCTGCTGTTCCCCGTTGTTCCCTCTGGTTCTTCGCTGTCCTCTGCTGTTCCCTCTGGTTCTTCGGCGAAAAAACCCTCCCTTGCCAGCATTCTGTTCAGCAGCTCCTTCAGCATATCGCTCTTGATCTCCTTCAGATCGCCCATCATCGCCCGTTTCGTCACTGTCTTCCTGCTCCAGCTGATCGCAGGGAAGTTCAGCAGGAAGACCTCCATCGTCTTTCTGCTGAAGCGGATCAATTCAAGCCCTTCCATCCGATCCAGCAGCTTCTCGATCGTGTCCTTGTTATAGCCTGTTTCGTCCATCGCCTTTCGCATACGGAAAGGATAGCAGCCAAGCGCATTCACATTTGCATTTGTCTGTAAGTACATCCAGAAGTATTTCTCCTCCGGTGTCATGTCCCTTGCTTCATCCGTTTCCCAGAAAGAACGCTCAATCTTCGTGAATTCTTTCATTCTCCTTCGCCTCTCTTTCTTCAGATGCATCCCGCAGCCGCTCTGCCCATCTGATGATCTTTTCTTCTCCGAGCAGCATCGCTGCATCCAGATCGTCATCATTTATGATCAAAAGTTCGCTGATACAATTAAATACATCTGCGATTTCTTCCAGTAGATTTTCCTTTACATCTTCCAATATCTTCGGTGTTGGATTCTTTCCATCCAGTACTCGCCGCAGCTTTAGTGCAGCCTGTCCAAACTCCGCACATTCCTCTGCCAGTCCTGCCAGAATTTCCGCATCCCCGAGCTCGTCCTGTATGTATTCTCTGCTTGCCTCAGATAAAATAGCTCTTATGGCTTTTTCCGGTTCAGTTATATCGATCAGGGGATCGCACGATTCATATGTCTTTGCGAAAATATCAGGCTTGCAGGGATAGTATTCGCCATGCACTCCTCTGATGATCCAATCACCAACGCTTGCCAGATGTGCGCCTTCCAGTGTAGCGATCGTCAGCCGTTCACCAC
>CALASU010000005.1 GCA_937888765.1 uncultured Clostridia bacterium
GAAGAAATAGAGGAAGAAGAGAGTACATCTGCAGATCTTCCGGATGGGTATATGGAAGCTCTGGAAATGTTTATAATGGCAGAAGAACTGAGCGGGATCAGACCGAAACGGGGCGAAGTCATCAGCTCTGAGGGGACGTTTGATGTTGTCATTGCAAAGGCAGAAGCAGGGGATGCAAAAGCAAAACTGACTGCCGCTAAGTATTTTATTGCAGAGCATGTGGAAGAAGAAACAGAAAGAGCCATCCGCTGGATGAGGGAAGCCGCTGATGCTGGCATTGCCGAAGCAAAGGAATATATTATGTCCCATGAGGAATTATTCGATTCAGTTTGAATACCCGAGATAAGCAGAAGAACCCTCGAAAATTTGATTTTTCGAGAGTTCTTTTAGAGTTGTTTCGTTATCAATTAGACTAGTAAAGGCTTCGCTTGTATTTTTGTCGCTCTGTTCAATTTCTTCCCCCAAAAATTCTTCGATGCCTTTTGTAAGGGAAGTCTGTTCTGCAGCAAACGTTTGCGTATAATCAGATAATGCAATGTATTCTAAAAGGATATTTTAGATACGGTATAGCAGTATACAGAATACTTTTTGTATTTCTATTGCATTTTATGCATAGTTTGATTTACAATAAAAAGTGTCAAAAAATGTTTTTCTGATCGTAACAGAAATAGTTTCTTGGTTGCGGTCAGATTTTTTTTGAAATGATACGAATAAAGGGAGGATTATATGGGGAATCGTTTTTATCAGGAATATCAACAAAAGCTGAGAACGGCAGAAGAAGCCGTACAAATCGTAAAAAGCGGTGACTGGGTAGAATACAGCTGCGGGCTGGGTTTTCCTTATTTTCTGGACTATGCACTGGCGGCAAGAAAAGAAGAACTGCAGGACATCAAGGTAAGGGGCTGTCTGGCACTGCGTCCCATTCAGATTGTGGAGCGGGACAGAGAGCAGAAAACCTTTACCTATCAGAGTTGGCACTGCGGCGGCTATGAAAGAAAGCTGTGTGATGAAGGGCTGTGCTATTACACACCCATGCTGTTCAGAAATATTGCTTCTTATTACAGACGTTTTCTGGACATTGATGTGGCAATGGTATCTGTTGCACCTATGGATAAAAGAGGGTATTTCAATTTCTCTGCAGTAAACTGTTATACAAGAGCAATTCTGGAGAAAGCGAAATATATCATTCTGGAAGTAGATGAAAACATGCCTATGGTATACGGCGGCATGGAAGATTGTATTCATATCTCCGAAGTAGATGCCGTTGTGGAAGGAAAGCATCCTGCACTGGCTTCTCTGCCGATTGCAAAGGCAACAGAAATTGATGAACAGATTGCGAAGCTGATCGTACCTCAGCTGCAGGATGGTATTACACTGCAGCTGGGTATCGGCGGTATGCCTAATTCTGTAGGCAAGCTGATTGCAGAATCTGATCTGAAGCATCTGGGTATGCACACAGAACTGTTGTCTGATGGATATGTGGATCTGTATGAAGCAGGGAAACTGGACAACAGTCGGAAAACACTGCACAGAGGAAAAGGCGTATATGGGATTGCACTGGGCACACAGCGTCTGTATGACTGGATTGCGGAAAATCAGGGCTTGCTCTCTTTCCCGATGGACTATGTGAATAATCCTGAAGTAATCAGTAAAATGGAAAACTTTATTTCCATCAATAACTGCATCAGCATGGATTTGTATGGTCAGACAAGTTCCGAAAGCTCCGGTACACGTCATATTTCCGGCACAGGCGGGCAGCTGGACTTTGCA
>CALASU010000006.1 GCA_937888765.1 uncultured Clostridia bacterium
GTTGTTGGTAAAAACAGCACCCAGACCCATACCGGGCAGCAGTGCGCCTTCGTTCACAGAGCTGATGTGCATGGTGTAGGGAGAGGTGGTCTCCTTCACGCCGGTCAGCAGAATGTTTACGCAGTACAGGCTGATCCAGTTGAGCATGATGCAGGAGATGACCTCGTTAACGTTGAACGCAGTCTTCAGGAAACCGGACAGGGCACCCAGAAGCGCACCGGCGATGATGGCACCCAGCAGGCATGCCCACCAGGGCATATTCAGAGCCAGAGCCATATACAGGCTGGCACCGGCGCCAACCACATACTGACCGGCCACACCGATGTTAAAGAGGCCTGCCTTGTTGGCGAACAGCACGCTCAGAGAGCACATCAGCAGAGGTGCGGTCTTGACCAGCGTGTTGCCCAGATACTTCATCTGAGCAGGCTTGCTGGGATAATACAGGAAATTTTTCAGGATTGCGGAAATCGCACCTGCCGCCCCCTTGGGATTGATAAACAGCAGTACCACAAAGCCGATCAACAGACCAACCAGAATACAAAGGACAGAGCCCAGAATGGTCTGCACTGCATCATTTCTGAGCAGACTTTCTTTCTTTTTTGTTTCCTTTTGCATCAGCCTGTTACCTCCTCTCTCTTAGAACCCGCCATGTACAGACCGAGTTCTTCCACAGTAACCTTCTTGGGATCAAATTCCCCTACGATTTCGCCTTCATACATTACCAGAATACGGTCAGAAACATTCATAACCTCATCCAGCTCCAGACTCACAAGCAGAACGCCCTTGCCTGCATCTCTCTGCGCAACAAGCTGTTTGTGGATATATTCAATCGCACCAACGTCCAGACCTCTTGTGGGCTGTACGGAAATCAGCAGTTCGGGATTTTTGTCGATTTCACGGGCAATGATCGCCTTCTGCTGGTTACCGCCGGACATCGCTCTTGTTTTTGTAATCGGGCCCTGACCGGAACGCACGTCATACTGTTCAATCAGACGTGTCGCATATTCACGGATTTCCTTTCTCTTCAGGAAGCCGAATTTGCTCGTAAACTGGGGTTCAAAGTATCTCTGCAATACGATATTGTCTTCCAGAGAATAATCCAGAACCAGACCATGCTTGTGTCTGTCCTCAGGGATATGGCTCATACCGGAGGTCAGACGCTTTCTGATGGGCATTTTGGTAATATCCTGTCCGTTCATAATGATCTTACCGCTTTTCAGAGGCTCTAAGCCGGACAGACCATATACAAATTCTGTCTGACCGTTGCCATCGATACCCGCAATACACACGATTTCCCCTCTGCGTACCTGAAGAGAAACGTTGTTTACCGCATTGTTTTTACTTCTCTTGGAAGCCACTGTCATCCCCTGAATATCCAGCACCACTTCGCCGGGCTCACAGGGTTTCTTTTCTACCACAAAGTTAACATCTCTGCCGACCATCATCGCAGAAAGAGATTCGGGGGTAGAATCCTTGATGTCTACTGTACCGATATATTTCCCTTTTCTCAGTACGCTGCAGCGGTCTGCCACCTCCATAATTTCTGCCAGCTTATGGGTAATAAACAGAATGCTCTTGCCTTCTGCTGCCAGATTCTTCATAATCACCAGCAGTTCCTGAATTTCCTGCGGTGTCAGCACCGCAGTGGGTTCGTCAAAGATCAGAATTTCATTATCTCTGTAGAGCATTTTCAGAATTTCTGTTCTCTGCTGCATCCCAACTGTAATATCCTCAATAATGGCATCGGGATCTACATACAGACCGTATTTTTCAGACAGCTCTGTTACTTTTTTTCTTGCTTCATTCTTCTGCAAAAAGCCGTTTTTTGTTGTTTCCACGCCCAGAATGATATTGTCCAGAACGCTGAAGCATTCTACCAGTTTGAAGTGCTGGTGTACCATACCGATACCCAGATCATTCGCATCATTGGGGTTATTGATTGTAACCTTTTCGCCGTTTTTACGGATTTCGCCTTCTTCCGGCTGGTACAGACCAAACAGCACGCTCATCAGCGTGGATTTACCTGCCCCGTTTTCTCCGAGCAGTGCATGAATTTCGCCCTTTTTCAGCTGTAAAGTGATATTGTCGTTTGCAATGATACCGGGGAATTTCTTTGTGATATTCAGCATCTCAATCGCATACTTTTCCATCCTTTACATACCTCCCTTCGCCATACCTACATACTATATTTTTTAACTAAATCTTATCAAAAAGGGGAGATAGCGTCAAGCTATCTCCCCTCAGCCTATCCAGTAAATTTTTTACTTTTGATTATTTGATGCTGCCGAAATCATTTACTGTGATTGTTGTTGCAGGCATTGCTGTGATGTCGCCGGAAACAGTTACTTCACCGTTGAACATAGCTTTTACCAGTGCTTTGTAGTCATCCTGTGTAAAGCCGTCAGCCCACTGTGTTGTTTCCATAGGCAGCTGTACGAAGTTTTCTTCAGGATTTTCGGAAACCATACCCAGGTTATCAATTTTACCTGCGTAGTTAGCCCAGTTGCCAGCCTGAATTTCTGTCAGCACTTTATCCACTGTTGCAGACAGACCCTTCATAGCGGATGTTACTGTCATACCTTCTGCATAAGCGTCGATGATCGCTGCCTGGTCGGAGTCAACACCGATCATTTTCTTACCAGCTTTTGCCGCTGCTTCTGCTGCGGATGTGTAGATACCGCCGCCGCAAGCAAATACCAGTTCAACGCCTTTTGTACCAAACCATGTATCCATGTAAGCTGTGATGTCAGCATCGCCGTAGAACT
>CALASU010000007.1 GCA_937888765.1 uncultured Clostridia bacterium
AACAAGGGATTTTATTCTGAAACAGAAGCCAGACGGTATCATCAACATTGTAGATGCAACAAATATCGAAAGAAACCTGTATCTGACATTACAGCTGATTGAAATGCGTATTCCTATGGTTCTGGCATTGAATATGATGGATGAGGTACGCAATAACGGCGGCACGATTGACATTCAAAAAATGAGCGAAGCATTGGGGATTCCTGTAGTACCTATCAGTGCGGTAAAAAATGAAGGCATTGACGAACTGTTGCAGGCGGCCCTGCGTGTGGCAAGACAGAGAGAATATCCGAAAGTATACGATTTCTGTCCCTCTGGGCCTGTGCATCGCTGTATTCACTCCGTTTGTCATCAGATTGAAGACCATGCACAGCGGGCAGGGATTTCTGTACGATTTGCGGCAACAAAGCTGATCGAGGATGATCCGATGATTGCGGAGCAGCTGAATCTGAGTGAAAACGAATTGGAGTTGATTGAGCACAGCGTGATTGAAATGGAAACAGAGCGCGAAATGGACAGAAATGCGGCTCTGGCAGATATGCGTTATGACTTTATCGAAAAGGTTTGCACAGATACAGTCATCAAACCGCAGGAAAGCAAGGAGCATATCCGCAGTGTGAAAATCGACAGCCTGCTGACACATAAGTTTCTGGCATTGCCGATTTTTGTGGGTGTGATGTTCCTGATTTTTTATCTGACATTCAATGTCATCGGGGCATATCTCAGTGATCTGCTTGCGGCAGGGATTGACAGTATTACAGCGGGTGTGGATGCGGCTCTGGCAGCATACGGTATCAATCCAGTAGTACATAGCCTGCTGATTGACGGGGTATTTGCAGGGGTCGGCAGTGTACTGAGCTTCCTGCCGATCATCGTGGTGCTGTTCTTCTTCCTTTCCATTCTGGAAGATACGGGATATATGGCAAGAATCGCATTTGTAATGGACAAGCTGTTGAGAAAGATTGGTCTGTCCGGCAGAAGTATCGTGCCTTTGCTGGTGGGCTTTGGCTGTACCGTTCCTGCGGTTATGGCAACCAGAACGCTCTCCTCTGAACGTGACAGAAAGATGACAATTCTGCTGACACCGTTTATGAGCTGTTCCGCAAAAATTCCTATCTATGGGGTGTTTGCGGCGGCATTCTTCCCCAATCATGCGGCACTGGTTATGATCGGGCTGTATGTAACAGGTATCCTCATCGGGATTCTGATTGCCCTGCTGTTTGATAAAACGGTATTCCACGGCAAGCCCGTTCCTTTCGTTATGGAACTGCCGAATTACCGTTTCCCTTCCGCAAAAAGTGTATTCCTGCTGATGTGGGATAAGGCAAAGGACTTCCTGCAAAGAGCATTTACCATCATTTTTGTGGCAACGGTAATTATCTGGTTCTTACAGAGCTTCGATACCCGTCTGAATGTGGTGGCAGACAGTGCGGACAGCCTGCTTGCATCTCTGGGACAGCTCTTAGCACCCATTTTTGCACCGCTTGGTTTCAATGACTGGCGTGTGCCGACGGCACTAATTACAGGCTTTTCTGCAAAGGAAGCGGTTGTGAGCACACTGGGCGTATTGCTTGGTACGTCTATGGAAGGTCTGGAAACAGCACTGGGTACCTTGTTCACACCCATTTCCGCAATCAGCTTTCTGGTATTTACGCTGCTGTATACCCCCTGTATGGCGGCAGTTGCGGCTGTGAAGCGGGAACTGGACAGCGGCATTGCGGCACTGGTTGTTGCGGCAATGCAGTGCGTGATCGCATGGATCTGTGCCTTTGTTGTATATCATGGGCTGATGCTGATCTTCTAAGGGGTGGCAGACATGGGGATTGCGGATTATATCATCATTGGCGTTGTAGCACTGGCGTTTCTGGCGGCACTGCGGTTTCTGAAAAAGCATGGAACAGGCTGCAGCGGCTGTAAGGGCGACTGTTCAAAATGCGAAAAAAATAGTTGACTTCGAGGGACGCTGTCCCTCGAGCACCCTGCGAGGGGGTCACCCCCTCGACCCGA
>CALASU010000008.1 GCA_937888765.1 uncultured Clostridia bacterium
TTTTTATGAATTTTGGAAAATCTGCTTGAATATACATGGAGATAGTGATAAGATAGGAAATGTGAGTTAGCACTCGAAACATTAGAGTGCTAACAAAAAAAGAACCCTAAGGAGGTATATGCAATTATGAAACTTGCACCATTAGCAGATAAAGTCGTACTGAAACAGGTAGAAGCACAGGAAACAACAAAATCCGGTATCCTGCTGACAAGCCAGTCCAAAGAAAAACCCCAGGAAGCGATCGTTGTGGCAGTTGGCCCCGGCATCGTTGTAGGCGATACAAAAATTGAAATGGTAGTCAAAGAAGGCGACCGCGTTCTGATTCCCGCATATGGTTATATGGAAGCAAAATTTGAAGGCGAAACATACATCATTATGCGTCAGGATGAGATTTTTGCAATTATTACTGAATAATTAGGAGGGCATAGAGCATGGCAAAAGAGATTAAATACAGCACAGATGCCAGAAATGCAATGGCAGCGGGTGTTGATAAACTGGCAAATACAGTAAAGGTAACACTGGGTCCCAAAGGCAGAAATGTGGTTCTGGACAGAAAATTCACTTCTCCCCTGATCACAAATGACGGTGTGACAATCGCAAGAGATATCGAACTGGAAGATCCCTATGAAAACATGGGTGCACAGTTGGTAAAAGAAGTTGCAACACAGACAAACGATGTTGCAGGTGACGGTACAACAACAGCAACAGTTCTGGCACAGGCAATGATTCAGGAAGGGCTGAAAAACATTGCGGCAGGTGCAAATGCGATTATTCTCAGACGTGGTATGCAGAAGGCGACAGAAGCGGCCGTGGAAGAAATCAAGGCAATGAGCCAGGAAGTTACAACAAGCAAACACATTGCAAACGTAGCGGCAATCTCCGCAGGCGATGAAGAAGTTGGCGCAATGATCGCAGAAGCGATGGAAAAAGTGACAAACGATGGCGTTATCACAGTAGAAGAATCCAAAACAATGAGAACAGAACTGGAACTGGTAGAAGGTATGCAGTTCGATAAAGGCTATCTGTCCGCATACATGTCTACAGATATGGATAAAATGGTAGCTGTTCTGGAAGAACCTTTTATTATGGTAACAGATAAGAAAATCGCCAATATTCAGGAAATCCTGCCTGTACTGGAACAGGTAATGCAGACAGGCAGAAAACTGCTGCTGATTGCAGAAGATGTGGAAGGCGAAGCACTGGCAACTCTGGTTGTAAACAAACTGCGTAATATCTTCACTTGCGTAGCGGTAAAAGCACCCGGCTACGGCGAAAGAAGAAAAGCACAGCTGGCTGATATCGCGGCTCTGACAGGTGCACAGGTGATTTCTGAAGAAATCGGTCTGACACTGCAGGATGCAACACTGGATATGCTGGGGATGGCAAAGACAGTTCGTGTAGAAAAAGACCTGACAATCATCGCTGACGGTTCCGGTAAAAAAGAAGACATTCAGGCACGTATCACACAGATCAGAAAACAGATGGAAGAAACAGAATCTGATTTCGACAGAGAAAAACTGCAGGAAAGACTGGCAAAACTGTGCGGCGGCGTTGCAGTGATCAAAGTGGGTGCAGCAACAGAAACAGAAATGAAAGAAAAGAAAATGCGTATGGAAGACGCATTGGCAGCAACAAGAGCGGCTGTGGAAGAAGGTATCGTAGCAGGTGGCGGTACAGCACTGGTGCACGCGATTGATAAAGTGAAAGCGGCTTGTGCGAATCTGACAGGCGATGAAAAAACAG
>CALASU010000009.1 GCA_937888765.1 uncultured Clostridia bacterium
AAAAAGATATGTTGGCCGCGGCATGCTGTTCCTGGATCTGATTCAGGAAGGGAATCTGGGGCTGATTAAGGCAGTTGAAAAATTCGATTTCCATAAAGGCTTTAAATTCTCTACCTATGCAACATGGTGGATCAGACAGGCAATTACCCGTGCCATCGCAGATCAGGCGCGTACCATTCGTATCCCTGTGCATATGGTAGAAACCATTAATAAACTCATCCGTATTTCCAGACAGCTGCTGCAGGAACTGGGTCGTGAACCGACCGCAGAAGAACTGGCAGTGGAAATGCAGATGCCCGAGGAAAAAGTGCGTGAAATCATGAAGATTGCACAGGAGCCTGTTTCTCTGGAAACTCCTATCGGGGAAGAAGAAGACAGCCATCTGGGTGATTTCATTCCCGATGACGATATTCCTGCACCCGCAGAAGCGGCAGCGTTTACTTTGCTGAAGGAACAGCTCATGGAAGTACTGGATACTCTGACAGAAAGAGAAGAAAAAGTACTGCGTCTGCGTTTTGGTCTGGATGACGGCAGAGCGAGAACACTGGAAGAAGTAGGTAAGGAATTTAATGTAACCAGAGAACGTATCCGCCAGATCGAGGCGAAGGCTCTGCGTAAGCTGCGCCATCCCAGCAGAAGCAAAAAATTGAAGGATTACCTGGAATAAGCGGAGAAAGCCAGAATTTTATTTTTATGCTCCCGCCTTTGCTGGTAAAAGGCGGAGAAGAAAAATAAAATGCGTGATTTGCGTAGCAAATCATTCGTAAGGCTTTGCCTTACGAATGGGCTTTGGTTTTTCTGAATAAGTAACGAAAGGGCGGACAAATAGAAATATTTGTACGCCCTTTTTTATATGAAAAAGGAGAAGATATGGAAATATCAAAGAGACTGGAGGCTGTAGCGGGTCTGGTATCCTATGAAACCATTGCGGATATCGGGACAGACCACGGCTATGTGCCGATTTACTTATTTTTAAAAGGAAAGATTAAGAAAGCCTATGCCTGTGATGTGCGAAAAGGCCCTCTGGAAAAGTGCAGAGGCAATATTGCACTGTATGGCGCAGAGGATGTGATTGAAACACGTCTGGGCAGCGGGCTGATCCCCCTGAAGCCCTATGAAGCGGAAACGGCGATTATGGCAGGAATGGGCGGTATGTTGATTGTGAATATTCTGCAGGACAGCCCTGAGGTTGCCGCAAGCCTGAAAGAACTGGTGCTTTCTCCTCAGCGTGATTTTGGGGAAGTGCGGAAATATCTGCATAAAATTGGGTTTTCGATTGCCGAGGAGCATATGCTGAAAGAGGAAGGAAAGCCCTATGTGATCCTGCGGTGCGTCCGTGGGGAAGAAACCTATGAAAAAGAAATGGAATACTTATACGGCAAAAAGCTTCTGGAGAAGAAAGACCCGCAGCTGAAAGAACTGCTGACTGTGGAGGAACGCAAATACAGCAGGGTTGCTGAAAAATTACGGCAGAATCCGACAGAGCACGCACAGAAGCGACTGCCTGAGGTGGAAGAAAAACTGAAGTTAATGAGGGAGGCTTTGGAATGTCTGTAAAAGTAAAGGATATTTTGGAAGTAATGGAAAAAATCGCACCCCAGAGACTGGCAGAAGGATGGGATAAACCCGGTCTTGCCATTGGTGATCCCGAAAGAGAAGTAAAAAAAGTTCTGGTGGCACTGGATGTGATTGAACCTGTTATTGAAGAAGCGAAAAGAATCGGCGCGGATATGATTATCACACATCATCCGATGCTGCTGTTTCGCAAGATTGAAAGCATTACAGCAGATAATCCGCTTGGAAAACGCATTTTCAATCTGATTGAAAACGGCATTGCGGCGTTTTCCGCACATACCAATCTGGATATCGCAGACGGCGGCACAAATGATGTGCTTGCAGAACTGGCAGGTCTTCAGAATGTAGAGATTCTGGAAGTGACGAGTGAACTGCCCGATGGTAAAATTGACGGTATCGGCAGAATAGGAGAACTGCCCGAAGCCATGCCTTTTAAGGACTTTGCAAAACTGCTGCAGGAACGTCTGCATCTGGATGCAATCCGTCTGGTAGGGGATGGAGAAAAAATGGTGAAAACAGTAGGACTTTGCACAGGTGCGGGTGTGGGTTTCCTTTCTCTGGCGGCATCTATGGGTGCGGATGTATACTTAACAGGGGATATTAAATATCACGAAGCACAGCAGGCAGTAGAACTGGATCTGGCTGTAGCAGATGTGACACATTATGCAAGTGAAGTGCTGATCGTTCCTGTTTTACAGAAAAAACTGGAAGCGGCGGCAAAAGAAAACGGTTGGGAGATCGAAGTGGTTTGCTCTGAAGAAAACGGACAGACATTCTGGCATATCTAAGGACATCTAAAAGGAGGTCATCGTATGAGCAGCGGTATTGTAAACGTAATGGGAAAAGAAATGCAGATTACAGAAGGCATGACATTTGCGGAACTGGCAAGGGAATTTGCGGGAGAATTTCCCTCTCCCATTGTGCTGGCAAAGCAGGGAAACGTGCTGAAAGAACTGGATTATAAAATCAAGGATGCAGAGGATATTACATTTTATGATCTGCGGGACGAAGAAGGCAGTCGTGTATACCAGAGAGGGGTTTCTTTCCTGTTGGTAAAAGCAGTGCAGGAGCTGCTGGGCGATACAGCACACGCAGCGATTGAACACTCTCTGAGAGGGAACTTTTACTGTGAAATCAGAAATCCCGAAGTGAAAGATCTGCCTGAACTGGTAAAACAGCTGGAAGCGAAAATGAAAGAATATGTGGCGGCAGATATGCCTTTCAGAAAGCAGACATTCCGCAAGGAAGATGCTTTAGCGATTGTAAAAAAACAGGGTATGAAGGACAAAGAAGAACTGTTCCGTTTCCGCCGTGCGTCTAATATTAACCTGTATGAACTGGATGGATATTATGACTATTTCTATGGCTATATGCCTCCTTCTACAGGCGTATTGCAGGTATTTGCTCTGCTGCCGTATGAAAATGGTTTTCTGATCCGTTTTGCAGATCCGAAAAATCCTGCAGAGCTGATTCCGTTTGAAGATCCTAAGAAAATCAGCGGTGTTTTCATGGAACAGATGTATTGGAGTCAGCTGATGGGCGTTGCGAATGTGGCAGATCTGAACCAAAGCATTGTAAAAGGGGAATTTGGCGATCTGATCCGTATTAACGAAGCATTGCACGAAAAGAAAGTAGCACAGATTGCAGAACAGATTTATGAAAGAATTGATACTGTGAAAGTGGTACTGATTGCAGGCCCTTCCTCCTCCGGGAAGACTTCCTTTGCAAATCGTCTGTGTGTACAGCTGCGTGCATTGGGTGTAAAACCCCATAAGGTTTCCATGGATGACTATTTCATCAATCGCGATGAAACACCTCTGGATGAAAACGGCAAGCCTAACTTTGAACGCATCGAAGCACTGGATCTGAAACAGCTGAATATTGACCTGAAGCATATCATTGCAGGAGATAAGGTGGAACTGCCTTACTATAACTTCGTGACAGGCAAACGGGAATATAACGGTGATTTTCTGCAGATGGGCGAAGGGGAAATCCTTGTTATGGAAGGGATTCACGGGCTGAATCCCAGACTGACACCTGAAATTCCCGAAGAAAATAAATTTAAAATCTTCATCAGTGCCATTACACAGCTGAATATTGACGACCATAATCGTATTTCTACATCCGACAGCCGTATGCTGCGCCGTATGGTACGAGATTTCCAGTTCCGCGGCAGAAGTGCGAGAAAAACAATCTCCACATGGGACGAAGTGCGTCAGGGCGAAGAAGATAATATCTTCCCTTTCCAGGAAAATGCGGATGCGATCTTCAATTCTGCTACACTGTATGAAATTTCTGTATTAAAGGCATATGCAGAACCACAGCTGTTTGCGATTGATGAATCTATGCCCGAATATGTAACAGCAAAACGTCTGATCAAATTCTTAGGCTATTTCGTAGCCGCTCCCGGTGCGGATATCCCAAACAACTCTCTGATCAAGGAATTTGTAGGCGGCAGCTGCTTCAAGGTTTAATCAGAGAATATTTCCATAGAAGAAGTTTGACAAAAGTATAAAAATGTTTTATACTATCAAATTGTAAGTAGCTTGGACAGTCGCGCCCCATAAAGGTGAGGAAAGTCCGGGCTTCACAGAGCAGGGTGCCGGCTAACGGCCGGTGGAGGCGACTCTAAGGATAGTGCAACA
>CALASU010000010.1 GCA_937888765.1 uncultured Clostridia bacterium
CCAAAGGGGTTACCCCTTTGGCAGGGTGTGGGACAGCGTCCCACGGTTTTAAATGCTATCTAAATACGCCGTACCTTCTGCCACAATGGAAACCTTTCCTGTGATATACAGCTTTTCTGTTTTTCCGTCTGCAAATACTGCTTCCACGCCCATTGTACCGCCGGGCTGTTTCAGAGAAGCCCTAACAGATTCCCCTGCTTTCTGTGCCAGATATGCACCAATCGCACAAGTACCACTGCCGCAGCCCTTTTCCCAGATCAGACTGCTTTCGCCCACCGCTACCAGAGGGCACAGCGTTTCCTTTTCAGCATCATACAGCAGAATACCGAATACCTCGGGCAGTTCCTGTTTCCATTCCTTCGCCGCCTGTTCTGCAAGCATGACACCATCCTCGCCCCACACTTCAGCGGAAACGATAATATGCGTAATGCCCTCAAACACCACAACAGGAAAACGGTACCGTTTTCCACATAGGGAAAAATCACGTTCTTCGATGCTTTCGGGCAAAGGCATCTGCACCCTGCCGCGATAGCCCTTTTCTTCTCCTGTGATTTCACAGCAGACCAGATCCGCCGCTCCCGAAACTTCCAGAAAAATCTCCGTGCTTTCTCCCACAGCAAGCCCTTTTTCCTTAGCAAGCCATGCCGCCAGAGAAAGGGACGCATTCCCGCAGAATTCCCCTGCCATCATCTGTAAGCGTTTTTCCGCCCTTGCATCCTCGGGTGCTTCGATATAACCCGCCTGCTCTGCGTACACACTGCCATAAGCAATCAGCTGTTCTGCAACTGCAAGCTGCTGTTCTCTCGGCACAGGCGTCTGTATCAGAAGCGTCATATTCTCAGTGGGGCTGGCTTTGATAAATCTCAGTTCCATCTACCCACGCCCTTACTGCTGAAAACGACTTAAGAATGCCTTTGTTCTTTCCTGCTTGGGATTGTTGATCAGTTCAATGGGGTCACCCTCTTCTACGATGACACCGCCGTCCATAAAAATGATATGGTTGGATACATCACGGGCAAAGCTCATTTCATGTGTTACGATAACCATTGTCATATGCTCAGCCGCCAGATCCTTGATAACTTTCAGAATTTCACCTGTCAATTCGGGGTCAAGTGCGGAAGTAGGTTCGTCAAAGAAAAGAATCTTCGGTTTCATCGCCAATGCACGGGCAATGGATACACGCTGCTGCTGACCGCCGGACAGTTCGCAGGGATATGCGTCTTCCTTATCTGCCAGACCCATTTTTTTCAGAAGCTCTCTTGCTTCTGCATATACTTCTTCTTTATTGCGTTTGCCGATCAGAATGGGGGGTTCTGTGATATTTCTCATAACAGAATAGTGAGGGAACAGATTGAAGTTCTGGAACACCAGACCAAAATGTTTCTTTACACCCTGCAGGGTTTCTTTACTGCCGTATACCGCATTGCCCTCTGCATCTGCTTTTGCCGCATAATCGCCCATATAGATCAGATCGCCGCCGTCCATGGTTTCCAGCAGTGTTGCACAGCGCAGCAATGTGGATTTCCCGGAACCGGAAGGCCCGATGATAGACACAACCTGTCCTTTGGATACAGAAAGAGAAATATCTTTCAAAACTTTATTGTCACCAAAGCTTTTGCTGCAATGATTGATTTCCAATACTTTCACAAAAAGCCCTCCTTTTTAACGATAATAGCTCAGTTTCTTTTCAATTGCTTCCATTACAAATGCCACAACCGCATTGAATACGAAATAGAATACACCTGCAATGAACAGAGGCATGATGTTTGTCTGTGCCGCCGCGATCTGTTTTGCTACTGTAAACATTTCTTCATATGCCAGTACAAATGCCAGAGAAGTATCTTTTACCAGTGTGATGACTTCATTTGTAACAGGAGGCATCACGCGTTTTACCATCTGAGGGAAAACAATCTTACAGAATGTCTGCTGTTTATTGTAGCCCAGCACATTTGCCGCTTCATACTGTCCCTTAGGAATAGACTCGATACCGGAACGATAGATTTCCGCAAAGTACGCCGCATAGTTAATGGAAAAGCCGATGATTACCGCACCGAAACGGTACCATCTGGGCAGAGCCCAGCCAAACAGATAAAAGGGGGCATAGTGTACCACAAACAGCTGCAGCATCAGAGGTGTGCCACGCAGGACTGCAATAAAAAATTTAACGGTTGCCTGCAGAGGCTTGATTTTGGACATACGCCCAAAGGCTACCAGCAGCCCCAGAGGCATGGAAAACAGCAGTGTCAGCACAAAGATCGCCATGGAAGATACCATACCGCTTGCCAGCTGCTGCATAATGAGTGCAAAATTCATATCTTTTTTCCTTTCTTTATAAAATAGCTTAATAATAATGTTCTGTATAAAGGGAAAGAAACACAGGAAAAGGCGGTGGAAAGTCTCCACCGTCTTTCTTGTGTTTTCAGTGTCTGTTTATCTGATTATTTGCCCAGGCAAACCATTTTATCCAGGTTGTAGTCTGTGTAGTTTGCAGCGATTTCAGCAAATGTGCCGTCTGCTGCCATTTCATTCAGAGAAGCCTGAACTGCATCTCTCAGTTCTGTGTCATCCAGTCTGAAGCCGATTGCATACTGTTCTGTGGACAGAGGTTCTTCCAACATTCTGAATTTGTCTGCTTTTGTCTGCAGCTGATACTGTGCAACACCGATATCTACTGCGATCGCATCATTTGTACCTGCTTCCAGGTTCATGAAAGCTGTGTTGTAATCTGCACATTCATCCAGTACTGCGAAAGAAGCCTTTACTTCTGCTTTTGCTTCATCGTTCAGTGCCGCCAGAGCAGAGGAGCCTGCCTGTGTGATTACATTTTTGCCAGCCAGATCCGCTTCTGTCTGGATATCGGAATCTGCTTTTACTACATAAACGATGCTGTTATCAACGTAAGGTTCAGAGAACAGGTAAGCATCTTCTCTGCCGTTCATTGTGAAACCGTTCCAGATACAGTCAATTGCACCGCTGTTCAGTTCCATATCTTTTGCATTCCAGTCAATGGGCTGTTTTACCAGTTCCCAACCCTGTCTTTCGCAAACTTCTGCCGCCAGATCCAGGTCGAAACCTGCGTAGTCGCCGGATTCTGTTCTATAGCCATAAGGAGGATATTCTGCATCAAAGCCAACTGTGAATGTTGTTCTTTCTGCCGCATCCTCAGCGGGTGCTTCTGCTGCGCCGCCGCCGCAGCCTGTCAAAGCTGCCGCTGTCATAACCATTGTTAAAAACATTGCTGTAAACTTTTTCATACTGATCTTCCCCTTTACTTTTTCATCTTGTTTTTCTTTTGCTTTCGTTTTTTTATGAAAGAACGTCTGTCCTTCTGTTGTTTACTATATTATCACGTTACCACACTAAAGTAAAGTCAAACTTACAGTAAAATTCATGTATTTCATTGTACATACTGCACAAAAAAGGAAGTGCCTTTGTCAGCACTCCCTTTTTTGTATTTCTTATTCTGCTTTTGCTTTGATTCTGGTTACTTCATCGTCATCAATTGTCAGCGTTACATAACAATCATCATTATTATCATCACAGTCATTAAAGAAGCTCTTCAGACCACTCAGCGTATCATCGTAATCTTTCAGATCGTCGTAATCGTCTTCGTCAATCTTGCTTGCCAGACTGAAAGTTACATACACATCTTCATCCACATCATAAGTATATTCCTTATCCTTTACTTCGATGGTGATTTCATCATTCTTTGTATCTACTTCAACCAATGTACCTTCATCGGGCTCTTCGTCATCCCATTCGCCGACAATTTTGGATACCTTGCTGCCGCTGTAGCTCAGCTCTACTGTCAGCTTATTATCGGAATCCGCATAATCCAGTTCATCATTGAGGTCATCCAGATCAATGGATTTACCGTCCAGTTTGATGGTAACATCATCATCCAGCTTCAGTGTCACATCTACGCTTGCCGCTGTAACTTTAATGGTTTCGTCATCTTCATTGATGTCCTTCAGAATGCCTTTTTCGATTTTTGTAATGGTCGCTTCTACTTTGGATACCTTGTCACTGCTGTCAAATTCCAGTTCGATATCCATTTCGTAATCTTCGTAGCTATCCTTCAGATCGCTGATTTCACGGTCCTTGCCGTTGATTTCCACATCCACATCATTTGCAAATCTGTGAGAGATTTCCTTGCCGGCTACTTTGATCGTAATTTCACTGTTTGTTACTTTTACCAGTTCGCCCTCGGATTCTTCAGAGTTCTTGGAAGTTGCAATGATTTCGCCTACATAGTCATCTCTGTCGATATCATCCAGTTCGATCGTAAAGGCTTTTTCATCTTCATTGAATGCTTCGTCCAGATCATCCAGCGTTTTGCTCTTACCGTCAATTTTTACAGTTACATCATCTTCATCAATACCGTAGGTATATTCTTCCCCTGCAGATTCGATTGTGATGCGTCTGTGGTTCAGGAATTTTAATGTACCTTTTGTTTCGTCTTCGTAATCTTCAATGGAAATTTCCGTTACTTCATTATTCTTATCCAGCTTCAGAGAAACAGTATAATTATAATCATCATAGTCACTCTTGAGCTTGCTGAATGTCATTGTCTTACCATCCATTTTGATGGAAATATCCTCATCTGTCAGAGGGTATGTATATTCCTTACTGCCCGCTTTGATCGTAATTTCAGAATTATCCAGATCTGTCAGCGTACCTCTTGTAGGGTTATTTGCATTTTTCACTGCAACAATTTTTACAACACGTTGATCCGCATTCAATGTCAGTGTTACATCATATTTTGCATCTTCCATTGCATCCTGCAGCTTTCTTACAGAAGAATCCTTGCCGTTCAGTTCTACATCCACATCACTGAGCAGACGGAATTCTTCTTCATCGGAGCCGTCCAGTACAGTAATCTTGGAATCAGACAGATCTTCCAGTTCATAGGTAACTACCTTCTGAATCCCTTTTTCGGATTTCGTTACTTCCAGTGCAGTGATGTTTTCGCCGTCATAGGACAGCTTTACGGTATCCTTTTCGCCGACATCATTGAATGTAATGGCTTCCCCTTCATACTTGGGTGTTACCTTACCTTTTTTTGCAAAGAGGTTTTTGCCCTCGCCATTTGAAGATCTTACACTCAGGAACAGATCACCGTTTGCCATCAGAATACTGTTCAGCACAGTACCTGTCATTGTGCCGGAAGTTTCTTCAGGTTCTTCCTCTTTTTCTTCTTCCACAGGCACAGAAGATGCCATCTTCTGATATGCTTTTACTGTCAGAACAGACATTTCCGCACGATTGATGGTATTCTGAGGGAAGAAGTCATTGTTTGTATCCCCAACCATCAGATTTTCACGATACAGCAGATCCAGATAAGGTTTTGCCGCCGCAGAAACCTTCGCCGCATCTCTGAATTTCAGTGTAGGGTTGGATTTTGTATCATAGCCTTTTACCGTATCCAGAGCCTTACCAAAGATTACACCGACATCCTCACGGGTTGCATAGCCTGTGCCGTTACGCAGCTTTTCCAGATCTGTTGTTGCAGACAGAATCTGATTTTCCAGTGCATATGCCACCGCATTATAAGCCCATGTAGGAATATTATAGGCACTGATGACGGGTTTCCATTTTGTTACGGTTGTGTCGCTCACATCCTGCTTTGTATACACCTTCATAACGGAATACATCAGCTGAACGGTTTCACAGTAGGTTACTTTATTTCTGGGCTTGCAGTATTTCTTGCCGTTTTCCACATAGCCGTTGATCAGCCCCAGAGAAGCCGCCTGATCAATAAAGGTTTTCGCACCGGGCCAGGGAACAGTGTTGATATCCGCAAATACAGACGCGTATGCGGTTGTGCCCATGCTTCCCATAAGCAGGGAGGCAACTGTTGCAAATGTTATCATTTTTTTCATAAAGAGTACCCCCTTCATCTAAAATTTTCATCTATTCCATGGTACTATTGTACCATATCTTTCCGAAAAAAGTCTTTCAATCTCCTTAATATTTTACAGAAATCCATACAAAATTTTTCCATTATACCCTACAGAGATTAGACGAAAACAACCCCCTGTTTGTTCCATACTCCCAAAGATTTTATTTCCATTCCAGAACCGTTCCGACTGCCACTTCTCTGACAGGTGTCTGCCGATGCATCGCCGCCCGTACCGCAAAGGAAGTGCAGTGACAGGGGTACAGTTCTTTGATTTCTTCTTTTTTCAGAAAAGCGATGGTTTCTTCTGTACGCTCATTCACTTCAAACAGATGGAAGCCTCCCAGAACACTGTGTATGGTTTCTGCACCTGTGACCTTTTTTGCATAAGCGATGATATTGCAGATCCCCGCATGGGAACAGCCTGTAATGATAGAAAGCCCGTTTTCCCCGATATACGCCAGAGCCGTATCATCTGCGATAAAATCTTCCTGCTTTTCGCCGTCCTTTTCCACGGTACCAATGGCATAGGCAGGCTCAAACGCCTGTGTACGAGGGATCTCACCCAGCCAGACCAGTTTTTCCGTCAGCCAGACAGGTGCTTTTGTCAGATGCAGTTCAAATTTTTCCGCCAGTTCCCTTTCAGAAACAGGGCTGCCGATGTCCATGCCGTTCCAGTCATGGGGCAGCAGGGCATCAGGATGGGCAAAAAACTGCGGTTTTTTCTGAAAATCCAGTTCCAATAAAGGCTTCAGTCCCCCTGTGTGGTCGTTATGGGAATGGGAAAGCAAAATCGCTTCCGCCTTTGTTATATCAATTTCCATATCCCTTGCGTTTTTCAGAAATGCCTCGGAATAACCTGCATCGAAAAGGAAGGATTTTCCTTCTGCCTCGATCCAGTAGGAAACAGCAGGTTCTCCCAGATAATACACATCGATCTCTGTATGGTTATCCATCAATATCCTCAGTTTCATCTATGTTCACCTCTATCAGTTTTTCCTGTTTCAGTTCTTCTATCATCTGCTCCAGTCTGTCAAATCTTTTTTCATAATGCACATAAACAG
>CALASU010000011.1 GCA_937888765.1 uncultured Clostridia bacterium
AGTGCAATGATGACATGACCGCCTGCAGCCGCCAGTACTGCAGATTTCAGCACAGATGCCAGACCTGTCATTGTGATACAGCCCGCAATCATACCCGCAACGCCACACGCCGCCGCTACAGAAATGGCACTCTGAGAACCTGTTGCCAGTGCTTCAAAGGCTTTTCTGGGGTTGATACGATTTTCTTTATTCAAAAGGCTCACTGCAATCGCACAGACGATTGCCAGAACCGCAGATTTCTGGATTGTCATGCTGTTTGTGGAGATCAGCAGTACCAGAATAATCAGCGGCAGCAGCAGGAAGGATTTTTTGATCAGCTGTCTGAACTGAGGCAGTAATTCCTTGGGAATCCCTGTCAGCCCCAGCTTTTTCGCTTCCAGATGTACGGACATGAAGATACCCGCAAAATACAGTACCGCAGGCAGAATCGCACGCAGTACGATATGAGAGTAGTTTACCCCGATAAATTCTGCCATCAGGAATGCCGCCGCACCCATGATGGGGGGCATGATCTGACCGCCTGTGGAAACTACATTGATAAAAATGCCGGAGGCATCATTCATATACCCCGAAAGCACGTTACCAAATGCATAATAAGTACCCGTTGTACCGCCTGTACCCATTGTCATGGATTTTACAGTAGGTGTCGGTCTATTGGGATCTGCCGCATCCTCTGCCGAAGAGCCGCATGCCGCAAACAGTACTGTGAGCACAAAAAGCTGCAGTATGATCAGAATTTTATTCTTCATATTTGCCGAACTTTGCAACTTGCACAAAAAAAGTGCAAAATCCCGTCTTTTTTTTACCATGAAAATGCGATTTTTCACACGAAAATCACTTGCTTTCAAAGAAAAAATATGGTATTCTAATTTGCGTTGGCTTAATGCCGACACAAGAACAATTATTCCTTGTTCTCCCCGAAGAAGAGGGAGAGCCATATGTCCAAAAGGAGGTGTCACACACATGAATAAGTACGAATTGGCACTGGTTCTGAGTCCCGCACTGGACGAAGAAGGCAGAGCAGCAGAAGTAGCAAAAGTTCAGGCTACACTGGAAAGATTTGGTGCGAAAATCGAAAAAGTTGACGATTGGGGCAAAAGAAGACTGGCTTACGAAATCGCAAAAGTAAACGAAGGTTTCTACAGCTTCACAACATTCGAAGCACCCGCTGCTGCACCCGCAGAAATCGAAGCTCGTATGCGTATCATGGAAAACGTTCTGCGTTACCTGATCATCCGTAAGGAAGCATAATTAGGAGGGAACTTCTATGAACAAAGTGATCTTGATGGGACGATTGGCAAGAGACCCCGAAGTGAGATATTCTCAGGGGGCTGAACCTTTAGCCGTTGCCAGATACACTTTGGCGGTAAACCGCCGCTTTAAACGTCAGGGCGAGCCTGATGCCGACTTTATCAACTGCGTTGCTTTTGGTAAAACCGGCGAATTTGCGGAAAAATACTTCAAAAAAGGTCAGATGGTCAGCGTTGTCGGCAGACTTCAGGTAAGAAGCTGGGACGATAATGCAGGCACAAAACATTGGGCTACAGAAGTTGTAATCGAAGAACAGCATTTTGCAGAAAGCAAAGCATCTTTCGAAAGCCATCGCGGCGCTGCAGCATCCGCTGCTCCTACAGCTCCCGCTCCCAAACAGCCCGCTTCCTCCGAGGGATTTTATCCTATCGACGAAAGCGTAGAAGACGACGATCTGCCCTTCTAATCGTAATCTAATAAGGAGGACTTAGAATCATGATTAAAAAACGTGGTCGCAGAAAAAAACGCGTTTGCCAGTGCTGTGCTGACAAAGTAACAACAATTGATTACAAAGATATCAGCAAACTGAGAAGATATGTTTCTGAAAGAGGCAAAATCCTGCCCAGAAGAATCACAGGCAACTGTGCAAAACACCAGAGAGCGCTGACAACAGCAATCAAAAGAGCAAGACACGTATCCCTGATGCCCTACACACAGGACTAATTCAGAGCGATATTTTCAAATCCCTGAAGCCAATGGCTTCGGGGATTTTTTTCTTTTCCCGAATAAACCGCTTTTTCCTGTTTCTCCAGATTCCTTTTTAAAAATTCTTTAACCGTAAAAATACGCTTTCATTTGCTAACTCTCCTTTTACACGATATAATAGGCTTAATATCTTCATTCATTTTTCGAGAAAGGATGTCGTTTTTATGGCTTATACCATCAATGAAATCGTAGATATCTATACACCGACAGGTGCTTTGCTTGCACGCGGTCATTTTGTTGACCAAACCGAAACCGAAATCACAGTACTGGTATCTCCAAAAGAATTTCTGGCATTACATAAGCATAAACTTGCTTTATTGGTGATGCTCACAAGCCCCTCCATGGGGATACTGCCTCATGTCTGCACATTAGAGTCTTATTCCGCTTCTGCGGATACAGAGCCTGATGCAAAACAGACCTTTCAGGTACAACTTCATATTGAAGAAAAGAAAGAAACCATTCAGCGCAGACGGGATTTTAAGATCAAAACCACATTACCCGCTGAGCTTATGCTTCAGGCTCCTGAAAAAGGGCTCTGCAGCGGTACGATCGAAGATATCAGTGCAACAGGCATACTCTTTGCCACAGAGGATACACTGGAAGTCGGACAGGAGTTTATTCTGTCCTTCTCCGAAACCAGAACACCGATAGATCTTTATGGAAGGATCGTCCGTATTCATTCCAAGGGCACACCGAACCGCTACGGCTGTCAGTTCCATGATATTCTGCCTGCACAGGAGGAACTCATGCGGCAGTATGTTTTTACACTGGAGGCCAGACAGCGTCGTGCAGAACAAGAATAACTTTTTATAAAAAAAGAACGTGTAAGTCCATTGTCTGGACTTACACGTTCTCGTTACTCGACTATTTCAGTACATCATATAGAATTTCAAAAAATCAAATCTTTTTTTCAAATGCAATTTTTTCACTGTTATCAAACCAGATCACTCCGCAATAGGAAAACCCGTTCTTTTTCAGTACATGCTGCATAATTTTATTCGCTTCATCCGTATCTACACGGAAATTTTCAATCCCCTTCGCCTTTGCTTGTTCTGCCACCAAGCGAAAGGCTTCATCTGCAAGCCCTTTCCCGCGTTTTTCCTTTGCAAAAGCCAATCTGTGCACCACCACATATTCTGCATCTTTTGCGCTGAGCCAGTTACCTTTCAGATCATTGTATGCAGGTTCTCCTTCATAATCAATGCACATATAGCCAAAAACTTCTCCATTTTCTGTGATAAACCAGCCTCTCTCCTTTTCAATATCCCCTAAAACCGCTTCCAGATTGGGATATCCTGTCTGCCACTGGTCAATGCCCTGTGCTCTCAGATAAGCCTTCGCCTGTTCAATGATGTCCATAGCAATCGTTTCCTCGCCTGCTTTTGTTTTTCTCAGTTCGTACATGATACGCCTCCTTGTTTCGGTTCTCCAAGAATCCTTTCAATTTTCTGCATAGCTTCCAATAAAGCCAGATACTCCGCTTCTTCCAGCCCCGCAATCTGCCGCAGTATCCTTTCATCCGCCTTTTTTTCGAGAAGAAAATTCAGTTTTTGCCCATCTTCTGTCAGACACAGACTTTTTTCTCTGGCATCTTTTTCAGACTTTACTCGTGCAATCAGTCCTTTCTTCTCCAGATTTTGCAGGATACGGCTCATATATCCCTTATCGATGGAGAGATATTCTGTCAATTCCTTTGCTGTCAGTTGTGGATTTCTTCCAATTTCTCCAATGATGCGTACTTCCGTTACTGAAAAATCCACACCCAGATATTTTTTATCAAATACTCCCAGTATACGGGCATAGTATCGATTAAATTTTCTGATGTCCTGCACCTCCATACCTTCACCTCCTTTTCTGCACTTAACATAGCATAATTTAGTTGCTTTTGTCAACTATCTAACAGGGAAAAAGGACGTTCTTGAGAACGTCCTCAGTTTTTTATTTCCCTCTCATCACACGACCCAGCTGAATCAGGAATGTAGGGATAAAGGCAAAGCCTACGATTTTCAGAATATGCGCTGTTGTCAGTGCATCACTGATATCAAACAAACCATGCAGACCATTGATAAACAGTACTGCCATCAGGAAAACCGTACCGACTGCAAATGCACCCCAGCTATAAGGGTTAGAAGGCAGACGGAATACAGAACGGCTGCCGCGGCAGTTGAAGCCATGGAACAGACGCGCCAGACACAGTGTTGCAAATGCCATTGTGCAAGCCATCGCATCGTTTACCGCCAAACCTGTATAGAACCCCATCATAGTCACAATGGCGATCAGCCCGCCCTGCATCACGAGGTTTTCCATAAAGTCTTTTGTCAGGATACTTTCCTTCGGATTTCTGGGCTTTTTGTTCAGCAAGTCGCCTGTAGGCTGTTCCATATTGACTGCCAGCGCAGGCAGACTGTCTGTCAGCAGGTTGATGAACAGCAACTGTACTGCCGTAAACGGTAGAGGCAGCCCCATAAGGGATGTAAATACAACCACCAGAATCCCTGCCAGATTGCCGCTCAACAGGAATTGGATGGAATTCTTGATATTGGTATATACGTTTCTGCCGTTTGCCACGGCTTTCACGATGGTTGCAAAGTTGTCATCCGTCAGAATCATTGCCGCCGCATCCTTAGATACCTCCGTACCTGTGATCCCCATAGCGATACCGATATCTGCTTGTTT
>CALASU010000012.1 GCA_937888765.1 uncultured Clostridia bacterium
AAGGATGATAAGACTGCAAGAATTGTTTTTTCCACATATCCAACAATGTTGAATGCAATTGATGAGTGTAAGACATTAGATGGATTCCCATTATTTACGCCGACTCATTTTGATCTGATTATTGTTGATGAAAGTCATAGATCGATTTTTAAGAAATACAGAGCTATTTTTGAATATTTCGATGCGTATTTAGTTGGACTTACTGCAACACCAAAAACAGATGTAGACAGAAATACCTATGATTTCTTTGAAATGCAGAAGGAGATGCCAACCTATGCCTATGATTATGAAACGGCTGTAGAGCAGGATCATGTGCTTGTGCCCTATTATACCTATGAGGTAACAACGAAATTTATGGATGAGGGAATCCGTTATGATGAGCTTTCGGAAGAAGACAGAAAACGGTATGAAGAGGATTTTGCGGAGGATGACAGCGTACCCGATTTCATTCCCTCTGCGGTATTGAATCAATTTATATTCAATGAAAGTACAGTAGATACTGTATTGCAGGATCTGATGGAGCGGGGAATCAAGGTTGCGGGCGGTGACCGCATCGGCAAAACCATCATATTTGCCCAGAACAAACACCATGCGGCGTTTATTGTGGAGCGGTTCAATAAGCTGTATCCGCAGTATCATGGGAAACATGCCAGACGTATCGTCTGTGAGGATGATTATGCGCAGACACTGATAGATGATTTCAAACAGCCGGACAAAGTGCCGGATATTGCGGTTTCTGTGGATATGATGGATACGGGGATTGATGTGCCTGAGTGTGTGAATCTGGTATTTTTCAAAAAGGTGCGTTCCAAGACAAAATTCTGGCAGATGATTGGACGAGGGACACGCCTTGCACCCAATCTGAACTGCATGGATCAGATAGATGGGGAATATACAGGCAAAAAAAGATTTCTGATTTTTGATTATTGTGGCAACTTCGACTTTTTCAGACAGGAGCCGAATGGCTTTGAAGCGCAGGAAATCAAAACCCTGAGCGAGAATCTGTTTGGCAAGCGGGTGCGTCTGCTGTACGCATTGCAGGATGGTGTATTTGCAGAGCAAAGCTATCAGGACTGGAGGACAGAACTGGCAGACGGCTGTTACAAACAGGTGACGGCGTTGCAGGAGAATATCGTTTCGGTGCGAATGAAACGCCAGTATGTAGAAGTCTATAAAAAGCGGACTGCGTTTGATGTATTGAGTGAAACGGACAAGGAGAATCTGATCAAACAGATTGCGCCGCTGGTATATTCTGAGGATACGGACGAAGCGGCGAAACGCTTTGATAATTTTATGTATGGGCTGATGCTTACACAGATCGAAGGTCTGCCGACCTTCAAACGTGCTAAAACACAGCTTTCCAATCTGGCAGGATTGCTGGAAGCAAAAGGGAATGTCAATCAGATTAAGGCAAAACTGCCTATGATTCAGCAGATACAGACAGAAGGCTATCTGGATACGATTTCGATTCTGGAATTTGAAAAAATCCGCGTCGAGCTCCGAGGGCTGATACAGTTTCTGATGGATACGCCAAAAAGAGAGCCTGTTTTTACAAAGCTGACAGATCCGATTCTGGAGCAGAAAGAGGGGCAGACGCTTGCACCTGCATATGAATTTCAGGAATACCGCAAAAGAGTGAATCGCTATATTGAAGAAAATAGAAATACCTTAGCGATTCATAAGCTGACACATAATATTCCGCTTTCTCAAGGAGATTATCAGGAGCTGGAGCGTATTCTGACAAGTGAACTCGGAACGCAGGAGGACTATCAGCGGGAATTTGGAGATACGCCTTTTGGTCTGCTGATTCGCAGAATTGCGAAGCTTGACCACGAAGCGGCAATGAATGCCTTTTCTAAATTCATCAATGATGCGGCTTTGAATCAGAAGCAGATTGCTTTTGTGCAGAAGGTCATTAAGCATGTGGAACAGCATGGGTATATGGAATCTGCAATGGAACTGCAGAAGCCGCCTTTTGATAAGCCTGTCAGCTTTATTAAGCTCTTTGATCCCAGAACGGCAAAAGAATTGGTGGATACCATCAACAATATTAAGGAAAATGCTTTGAAAATAGCAGCAAAATAACAAAAGCCCTCGGAAAAACCGAGGGCTTTTTGATGTGCGTGTAATTAGTTGTTCCAGTAATCTGTACCGGAGATACCGATATCAGAAGCACGGAATTTGGGATTTTTGCCATTTGCTCTCTGTGTCTGATAATCTTTCAGAGCCTTGAAAGCAGTGTTGCCCAGAATCAGGCAGACAGGTACGTTGATCAGAGCCATCAGACCCATCAGAACGTCAGCCAGGTCCCAAGCCAGACCGGCACTGAACTGTGCACCAACGAAGATGATGACTACAGCCAGCAGACGGTAGCAGAGCATGAATGTTTTATTATTTGTAGCATCCTTGTACAGGTAGCTGATGTTCATTTCTGCATAGAAGTAGTTACCTACCAGAGTAGTGAAAGCAAACAGAGCCAGAGCAACTGTGATGAATACGCTGCCCATAGGACCGAAGTTTGCAACCAGGGAATCCTGAATATATGCAGCGTTCATTGTATTGCCGGAGGCATCAATATAAGCTGCTGTATCCAGACCTGTGCAGAGGATCATAAATGCTGTTGCTGTACAGATCATCAGTGTGTCGATGAATACGGACAGCATCTGTACCAGACCCTGTTTTACGGGGTGAGATACGTCAGCAGAAGCCGCTGCGTTAGGTGCGGAACCGATACCTGCTTCGTTGGAGTACAGACCTCTCTTGATACCGTTCATCATAGCTGCCCCCAACAGACCGCCGAATACGGATTTTGTGCTGAAGGCTTCGCTGAAGATGCTTGCCAGTACGCCGGGCAGACTGCCGATATTCAGAACAACAACGATCAGAGCTGCCAGAATATACAGGGATGCCATAACAGGTACCATGATTTCTGTTACTTTGGAGATACGTTTGCCGCCGCCCAGAATAACGATACCGGACAGAACAGCGATGATACCGCCGATTACCAGTGTTGCATTTTCGCCGGGAACATAAACACGAACGAAGTCTGTCATGTTAAAGGATGCCAGTGCGTTAAAGCCGCCCATGTAAGTCAGAATCAGAGCTACTGCGAACAGACCGCCCAGAGCGGGGGAGTTCAAAGCCTGCTTGATGTAGTAAGCAGGGCCGCCGTAAGAGCCGTGGTCATCTTTTTTCTTATAAATCTGCGCCAGTGTGGATTCTACAAAAGCGGATGCGCCGCCGATAATGGCAATCAGCCACATCCAGAATACAGCACCGGGACCGCCTGCGATGATCGCACCTGTAACACCTACGATGTTACCTGTACCTACACGAGATGCTGTGGAAACCATCAGCGCCTGGAAAGAGGAAATTGCTTCTCTGTCCTTGCGGGGTTCCTTGATGATACGAATGGATTCGCCCACCAGACGGAACTGGATGAATCCTGTGCGGATTGTGAAATAAAGACCTGCTGCAATCAGCAGGGCAATCAGAATGTAGCTGTAAAGCCAGCCACTGATCGTACTGATCATACTTGCAAATGCTTCCATAATATTTTCCTTTCTGTATTTGTATTTTATTATTTTTATTTATTCTATATATCTTATATGAAACGATGTATTTCGTCAAATATTTTTTGAAAATATATTATAAAATAGGGCGAAAATAAGGCAAAAATCACTGAATTTAACAGAATTTTCCAAAAAAACTATAGAAAAAATACATATATACCAATATTTGGAAATTTCGAAAAGAAAAAGTATTATAAAATACTGTCTGCAAAAAATGATATTTTATACAAATGTTCCGCTGTTTGTTTTTGTGTCAAGGAAAAATGTTTGCGGAAAAAGGACAAAAGCTATTGACAACTGCTGTTTTCGTGCTAAAATTTTAACTGTTATAAAGGTAAATTCATTTCGTTGGAGGGGAATTATATGGAACAGGTTGTAAGAAAAATTGCTCTGCTGGGTATGGGGACAGTCGGCAGCGGTGTTTATGAAATTCTGGAAAGACAGAAAGAAGAAATGCCTTATAAGATCGGGGCAGCTCTGGAAATTGCAAAAGTGTTAGTACGAAACAAAGCAAAATATGCAGAAAAAGTACCTGCAGAAAAGCTGACAGATGACTGGGCGGAAGTCCTTGAAGATGACGGTATTGATATTATCGTAGAAGTAATGGGCGGCATTGAGCCGGCACGTACCTATATAACAGAAGCCTTGAAAAAGGGAAAACATGTTGTAACTGCAAACAAAGACCTGATGGCAATGCATGGACATGAGCTATTGGATCTGGCAAAGGAAAACAACTGTGATCTGCTTTTTGAAGCGGCAGTCGCGGGCGGTATTCCTATCATTCGTCCTTTGAAGCAGTGTCTGGCAGGGAATGATATTACAGAGGTTATGGGTATCATCAACGGTACAACCAACTTCATTCTGACAAAGATGAATGAAGAAGGCATGGAATTTGCGGATGCACTGCAGCTTGCAACAGATCTGGGCTATGCGGAAGCTGATCCCACAGCGGATATCGAAGGATATGATGCAGGTCGTAAACTGGCGATCATGGCTTCTATTGCATTCCATACACCTGTAACATTTGATGATGTTTATACAGAAGGCATTTCCAAAATCACTGCCAAGGATATGCGGTATGCGCATGAACTGGGGTGTGAAATCAAGCTACTGGGGATTGCGAAAAATACAGAAGACGGTATCGAAGTAAAGGTACATCCTACTATGATTCCTAAGGAGCATCCTCTGGCATCTGTTAAGGATGCGTTCAATGCGGTATTTGTACACGGTGATGCGGTAGACGATGCCATGTTCTATGGCCGCGGGGCTGGTTCTCTGCCCACAGGCAGTGCGGTTGTAGGGGATATCATGGACGTGGCAAGAAATATGCTATTTGATGCCAACGGCCGTATCGGCTGCAGCTGCTATAAAAACACACCCATCAAGAGCATCGGGGATACCACCAGCAGCTACTATGTGCGTATG
>CALASU010000013.1 GCA_937888765.1 uncultured Clostridia bacterium
AATATCATTGTAACAGATACTGAAAATAATATCAATACAGAATTGCAACAGTTAGCTTTGCAGGCGCATAATTTGAGAAAGAAAAAGAAATAAAATTGCGAGGGAAAATCAAATATTTTCCCTCGTTTTTTGTACAAAAAAATCTGCATCAGCTACTTGATAATGAGGTCCAATTCCCCGAATTGTTCAACGCCGATATATAATATTATAAGGATAGCAATTTTATGCGAAAAAGTCAAATGTAAGGCTGAAAAATAAAAACAGAGGACACACTGCCCGAAGATGTAACAAGCCCCTTCGTCACGTCTGATCACGCAACTGTGTAGTCCTCTGTTTTTAATATATCATTGAAACCTTGAAATATCAAGATGTACATATTTACGCCAACGGATTCCTATGTTACAATGCCTATATTGTTTGAAGGAATTGGGGAAACTCAAACCAGTATATATTTGCGGGGAAATCAGACATATGGGCGAATAGAAGCGGAGGGAGAATCCGAATGCATATGCCAAACATAGATAAACAGGAAAAGGAGTGGATTGCTCGTGCCAAGCAAGGGGATTTGCAGGCATTTGAGGAATTGATCCTGAAACATGAAAAAATCGTATATAATGTAGCGTTCAGAATGATGAACCACAGCGAGGATGCAAAGGATCTTTCGCAGGAAGTCTTTCTGAAAGCGTATAAGAATCTGGAAAAATTTGATGAACGGTCTTCGTTTTCTACATGGCTGTATCGCATCACAACAAATACCTGTATTGATGAAATGCGAAAACGAAAAGGCAAACAGAGCTATTCTCTGGAGACAGAACTGGAAAACGAAGAAGGCAGCATACAGCGACAGGTAGCAGCAGAGGAAGAAACACCAGAGGAACGCTTGTTGCGGGAAGAAGGAAAAAGCGAAATCTTACAGGCCTTGGATACCCTTTCGGAAGAACACAAAGCGGCGGTTATCCTCAGAGATATTCGAGGAATGAGCTATGAGGAAATTTCTGAGATCATAGAATTGCCGTTGGGAACAGTAAAATCCCGCATTTCCAGAGCAAGAAATCAGTTGAAAACAGAAATTTTGAAAATCAGGGAACGAAACGGCGAAGCCTTTCGTCATAAGAAACAAAAGAAGAATGGAAAGGAGGGAAGGAAATGAACTGTGAAAAAGCAAAAGACTTGCAGTGGGGATACTATAAGCAAGAATTAACTGCGGAAGAAACGGCAGAACTGGAACAGCATCTGGAAGAATGTGCAGAGTGCCGACAGGAAGCAGAGCTTTACAAAGAAATGCAGGAAATGCTGAACGACCTTCCCGAGGAGGAACTGCCCGAAGGGTATCACGCTGAGCTGATGCAGAAGCTGGAAAAAGAAGCGAAAAAGACTGAAACAGGCAAAACGGAATGGGCTGTGATTCCATTCAGAGAAAGACTGGCGGAGCAGAAGAAAAAGCAGAAAGAACAGAAAATCAGACAGAAAAAACAGCAGAAGACGTTCAGACAATGGGGAATGGTGGCTGCGGCAGCTGTTCTGGTTATTTCTTCCGGTACAATTCAGGATATGTGGGAACAGCAGAAACAGCACAGACATGATCTGATCTATGAAGCTCCTTATCAGGCAGAAAGCGTACAGACAGAAGATGCGGCAGATACAGCGGATACAGCAGTTATGCCGATTGCAGAAAAAACAGCGGTGGAACAGAGCCGGACGACAGCGGAAGCTGGAGCAGGAGATACCCAGGTACAGCCTGTACAGCAGCCGAAAGAAAAGAAAAAAACAGCTGAGGTACAGACAGCTGTTCCGACGCAGAAAGCCGAAGAAAGCAGTGTAGCGGCAGAACCGATGGTTGCAGCAGAAGAACCGCAGGCGATTCCGCAGACGGCGGCATATGATACAGATGCAGAAGAACCTGCACCGATGATGGCGCGTTCTATGCCTGCGGGAGAAGAAGAACTGACAGAAATTATTTCTTTGCAGGTAATAAATGCAGAAGAAGCAAAAGCGGCGATTCGGGAACAGATCAAGGCACTGAACGGACAGGAAGAAGCGGCAGAAAACAGTCTGATTGCATTGCTTCCGCCCGAAAATACAGTAGCTTTTTATGAAGCATTGGAAGAACTGGGCGTGCTTTCCTGGATACAGACAGGCGGCACTGCGGCACCGGACAGTGCATACTGCAAAATAGAAATACAGATTTTGGAAGAGTAAAACGGAGGAACTACGATGTGTAACATTCCGAAAATGAATTTTCATACGCATACAACCTATTGTGACGGGAAAGAATCCGCAGAAAGTATGATACAGGCGGCACTGAAAAAGGGGTTTACCCGTCTGGGCTTTTCGGGGCATTGCTTCAATACGTTTCGCCCTGAGGATGTAAAGGTATGGTGTATGAGCCGGGAAGAAACAGAAGTCTATAAAGCAGAAATTCGGGCTTTGGCTGAAAAATATGCAGGAAAGATTGAAATTCTCTGTGGGGTGGAGCAGGATGCCTGTTCAGATGCTCCTACAGAGGGCTATGATTATATCATCGGATCGGTACATTATGCGGAAAAAAACGGAGAATACTATTGTGTGGATGAATCTCCGGAAACACTGGAAAGAGCGATCCGTGAGGGCTTCGGCGGGGATGCGTATGCACTGGTAAAGCGTTTTTTTGAACAGGAAGCGGAAGTGGTGGCAAGGACAAATGCTACGTTTATCGGACATTTTGATCTGGTTACAAAATTCAATGAGGGCAATCGGTATTTTGACCCGATGGATAAACGCTTTCGCACAGCCACACTGACAGCGATGGATGCCCTTGTGGAAACGGGCAGACCCTTTGAAATCAATACCGGGGGAATGTATCGGGGGCTCAGAACGGAGCAGTATCCTTCGGTGCAGCTGTTAAAGGATTTAAAAGAAAGAAACGGAGAGATCCTGTTTTCCAGTGACAGTCATGATGGGGCTTCTCTGGGTTTTGCGTTTCCCGAAATGGTAAAGATGGCGAAGGAAATCGGCTTCAAAACAGTAAAGGTTCTTAGCAAGGATGGTTGGAGCGATTTTGAATTATAATTATGTGTTAATAAGTAAAAAACGGGCAGCATTATCGGAGTTGATAGTGCTGTCCGTTTTTTACTCTGTTTTTTCTAAATGCTTTAAAGCATATCGACAACATTGTATGACTAATTGATTTAATGAAATGGATTCTTTTTGTGCAAGTTCTTCCATTTCCTGTACTAAATCAATCGGCAGACGAAAGGTTTTGGTGATATGCTCTTTTTTTTCGATTTTAAACATTACTGGTCTACCTCCTGCTTTTATTATATGTATTAAAAACAATAATATATACATGCTATTTATATAATTAGATTTATATTGCAAATACGTTTGCAATATAAATTGCATTATAGTATAATAATGAAAAAGAAGGAGGTAGATATAGTATGTCTAACAAAAAAATGAAAACTTGTGCTTCATGCGGTGCGGAAATTGCAAAAACTGCAAAGAGTTGCCCTTCATGTGGCGCAAAAAACAAGAAACCAATTTATTTAAGACCGTGGTTTATTGTGTTGATTCTCTTTATTGTGATTGGTGCAATGGCAGGTACTGGTGGTAGTTCAAGTAATACTGATAGTTCAAAGGTAGAAGAACAAGAAGAGATTACAATTACATATACACCTTGTACGGTAGATGAATTGGTAGAAGTGTTAGAAGAAAATGCATTAAAAGCAAACGAAACATGGAATGGTGAGTATGTTGAGTTAACAGGAAAATTGAGTACAATTGATAGCTCTGGGGATTATATTAGTCTTAGCCCTGTAGATTCTTGGTTGAGTTTTACAAATGTACTGTGCTACATCGAAAATGATGACCAATTGAATCGGGTTATGGATATGAATGTGGATGAAATTGTAACACTTCGAGGAAAAATTACGGATGTTGGGGAAGTTCTTGGATATTATTTAGATATTATAGAGATTGTTTCTTAAAAAGAAAGGAAGAGATCCTGTTTTCCAGTGACAGCCATGACGGGGCTTCTCTGGGCTTTGTCTTTCCCGAAATGGTAAAAATGGCAAAGGGAATCGGCTTCCGTACCGCAAAGGTGCTTACGAAACAGGGATTTGAAGAATTTATACTGTAAAAGAAAAAAGCCTTTTCAGATGGTATCTGAAAAGGCTTTTTGTTTTTATCTTTCGCAAATGAAATTTTGGGCATTGGGATTTTTTTCTGCAAATTCCGCTGCCATATCAGCCAGTGTAATAGAATCTACGACTTCATCCAGTGCATCCTTCATTTTTTTCCAGATGGAAAGGGAAACACAGCTGTCTGCATTCTGACAGTTGGGATGGTCTACGCAGTCTACGGGAGAAAGAGAGCCTTCCAGTACACGCAGTACTTCGCCTACTGTGGTATGCTCGGGGGACTGTGTCAGAATATAGCCGCCCTGTGCACCGCGGAAGCTTTTTACAAGACCTGCTTTTGTGAGCGGATTGATGATCTGTTCCAGATATTTTTCGGAAATACCCTGATTTTTTGCGATCGTTTTCAGGGGGATTGTGCCGTTTTCGTAGTTCAGTGCCAGTGCCAGCATTAGACGGATGCCATAGCGTCCTCTTGTTGAAATCTTCATAAAGCTACCTCCGATAGGGGGATTATTCTTCTTCCTGCCAGCCTTTACAGATATCTACCCATTCTACACATTTACCGTAGTGGAACAGTTCATCGCAAGTCAGTTCTACTGCGGAATTGCTGCTGCCAGCAGCGGGGAATACTGTTTCAAAACGCTGCATGGAAATATCAGCATATGCCTTTGTGCCTTCGGGCAGATCGAAAGGACAAACACCGCCAACTGCATGACCTGTTGCTTCCAGTGTTTCTTCTGCAGTCAGCATTTTGGCTTTCAGACCGAATTTATCTTTAAATTTGCGGTTGTCAATCTTTGTATCGCCTGCAACACAGATTACCATAGGGCCTTCCTTGGACATCAGGCACAGTGTTTTTGTGATGCGGGCAGGGATTACGCCTGCTGCTTCTGCTGCCAGATCAACAGTTGCACTGGAAGTTTCAAATTCGATAGGTTCTTTGGGGCAATCCATTGCTTTCAGATAAGCTCTTACGTTTTCGATAGACATTTTGTTACATCTCCTTTGGTTCTTTTGTCGTGCTGCAGCAGAAATTTTTGGTCTGCTGTTTTTGTTTTTATAGCATAGCAGAAATACAGGATTTATGCAAGAGAAGAAAGATATTGTTTTTGCGGGGCAAATATGCTATACTTATAAAATATCATATAGGTATCTATATGCAAAGTCTTTTAAAACCTAACCATGCGAGAGACAGAGCAAATGATGATACAACCATAAAGAAGGCTTCGCACATCCCCGTGTGCGGGGCTTTTTTTGTTCTTTCGAGGGACGCTGTCCCTCGAGCACCCTGCAAGGGGAATGATTCCCCTTGACCCCCATTCGCAAAAGCATACGCTTTTGCAGTATTAAGGGAAAATAAAAAGTTAGGGCATCGACTTTGTCGATACCCCAAAATACATTTTATTAAATCAATCTGATTTTTCTCAGAACACGAATCAGCCTTCTGCCGCCGGGAATGGTCTGCAGGTCTTCTTCTGTAATACCTTTAATCAGAAGCATTACCAGACCATACACTGCAATCGCCACGCAGATTGCCAGCAATGTAGAAATCGTATTGTTTCCGCAAAGCTGATAGAATCCATAATAACTGCCCCATGTGCCTGCTGCCATGACAGCCGAACCGATCACAGGTTTTAAAAAGCTTCCCATGAAGTCAAAGCGTGTGCCTGTCAGACGGGAAAGCATCATCACATCAAATACCCCCGCTACCAGATAACAGCCTGTTGTGGAAAGCACCGCACCCAATACGTTCAGCTGGGGAATACGAATCAGCAGTACGTTTAAGATTACTTTTGCAATCGCCCCCAGAACGGCACCGACTACAGGCACTTTAATATGCCCGATGCCCTGCAGAACCCCTGTGGATGTCTGGCACAGAGCAAGGAAAATAATAGAAATCCCGCCTACTGTCAGGAGCATACCGCCGTCCTTTGCATAAGGGAAGAGCATCGCCAGAATCTGAGGCCCCAAAACGCTGATCCCTACCGCCGCAGGTACAGAAAGGATCATGGACACACGGAAAGTCAGATCCATTTTTTTGCGTACCAGTTCTTTTTCCTTTCGTTTCACAGATGCCGCAATGCTCGGCAGTGCTGCTGTTGCAATGGCTGTGGAAATAGTTACGGGCAGCGTAGTTAACGTAACATATTTACCGGAAAGCTGTCCGTACAAAGCCTGTGCCTCTCCCTCGGAAAACCCTGTATCCTGCAGGATATTCACTACCATACTCATATCAATCAGATTGGTAATGCTGAACACAGCCGTCCCTGCAATGATAGGCCATGCTGTCTGCAATACCTTCAAAAGCAGATATTTTCTGCTTTCTTCATAAGGCTGTCTGCATTTTTCGACACGCAGCAGGAGCTGTTTTCTGATCAGACAGTATGCAAATAGCACCACGATCAACCCTGCCAGTGCGCCGATGCCGGTACCCATTGTCCCCCCTGCAGAGGCAAGAGGAATATTTTTCGCCATACCCTCAGGTACAGCAATGCTCAGAAATACCCACGCCAGATATACACTGAATACCGCATTGAAAATCTGTTCAATAATCTGAGAAATTGCTGTCGGCACCATGGTATGCATCCCTTGGAAATACCCACGGAATACAGACATAATTGCTACGATGACCAATGTCGGACAAAGCGTCAGAATCGAATAATAGCTGTCGGGAATCCCGATCAGTGCCGCCATCTGCTCCGCTGTCACAAACAGCAGTACAGCAAAGAATGTCCCCAATACCGTTGAAATCAGCAACGCTGACTGGAATACCTTATGGGCATTACGGTACTGTCTGAGGGCCATTCTTTCGGAAACCAGCTTGGAAATCGCCGCAGGCAGACCCGCCGAGGACAAAATCAGCAGAAAGGTATAAATATAATACCCGCCCGCATAAATGGCGTTTCCCTCGTCCCCGATCATATTGGTCAGAGGCAGACGGTAGACGAAGCCCAGAAAGCGCACAAATAAACTCGCTACAGCCAGTATTGCCGCCTGCTTTATGAAGGAGCCGCCTTTTTTCTTTGTTACTGAAGCCATATCATACCTCTTTCTTCATATTACATACGCAGGCATCAGCCGCGGTTTCTTGCTTTTCTTCTCTGTGTATTGTCCAGAATTTTCTTACGGATACGCAGACTCTGAGGTGTTACCTCCAGCAATTCATCATCACCTAAAAATTCCATGCTCTGTTCCAGAGACATGATGATGGGAGGTGTCAGCTTCAGTGCTTCATCAGAACCGCTGGCACGTGTATTTGTCAGCTGTTTCTTTTTGCAGACATTGATATCCATATCATCGGAACGTGCATTTCTGCCGACTACCATACCTTCGTATACTTTTACACCCGCACCAATGAACAGATCGCCACGTTCCTGTGCATTGAACAGACCATATGCCACTGCATCGCCGCTTTCAAATGCTACCAGAGAGCCCTGAGAACGTGTTACGATATCGCCTTTATAGGGTTCATAACCGTCAAACAGAGAGTTCAGGATACCGTTACCCTTTGTATCTGTCATAAATTCACTGCGGTAACCGATCAGACCTCTTGCAGGAATGGAGAATTCCAGTCTTGTATAACCGCCCTTTGCAGGATACATATTTGTCATCTCGCCTTTTCTGGAACCCAGTTTTTCAATGACATTACCTACGAATTCTTCGGGTACGTCAATGGTTACCGCTTCCATAGGCTCGCATTTTTTGCCTTCGATTTCCTTGAACAGTACTTCGGGCTTGGAAACCTGGAATTCATAGCCTTCACGACGCAGTGTTTCAATCAGAATGGACAGATGCAGTTCGCCTCTGCCGGAAACCTTTACGCTGTCCAGATTTTCTGTATCTTCTACGCGCAGGCTGACGTCTGTATTCAGTTCCTTGAACAGTCTGTCTCTGATCTGTCTGGAAGTAACGTATTTCCCTTCCTGACCCGCAAAGGGGCTGTCATTTACGGAGAAATTCATTGCCAGTGTAGGCTCGGAAATCTTCACAAAAGGCAGTGCCTCAGGTTTTTCGGGAGAACAGATAGTATCACCAATCGCAATGTTTTCAATACCGCTCAATGCAACGATATTGCCTACACTTGCTTCTTTTACTTCCACTCTCTGCAGACCTTCAAACTGATACAGCTTTGTAATACGTACCTTTTTCTGTGTTTCCGCATTATGCATATTCAGTACAACAACTTCATCATTCACACGGATCACACCGTTTTCGATCTTACCGATACCGATTCTGCCCAGATATTCGCTGTAGTCGATTGTAGAAATCAATGCCTGTGCAGGTGCATCAATATCGCCCTTGGGTGCGGGAATGTGGTTAATGATGGCTTCAAACAGAGGCTTCATATCGCCTTCTCTGACTGTAGGGTCTTCAGATGCATAGCCGCCTCTTGCAGACGCGAATACAAAAGGAGAATCCAGCTGATCGTCATTTGCATCCAGCTCCATGAACAGTTCCAGAACTTCATCGATGACTTCATCAGGACGTGCTTCGGGTCTGTCGATTTTATTGACACAAACCACAACGGGATGGTTCAGTTCCAGTGCCTTGCGCAGAACGAATTTTGTCTGGGGCATAGGGCCTTCAAAGGCATCTACTACCAGAACAACACCGTCTACCATTTTCAGTACACGTTCTACCTCACCGCCAAAATCAGCGTGGCCGGGGGTATCAATGATGTTGATTTTCATATCCCCATAGTTTACTGCTGTATTTTTAGAAAGAATGGTAATCCCTCTTTCTCTTTCAATATCGCCGCTGTCCATGACACGCTCCTGCACCACCTGATTGGAACGGAAGATACCGCTCTGACGGAGCAGCTGGTCTACCAGTGTTGTTTTACCGTGGTCTACGTGTGCAATGATTGCGACGTTTCTGATCGTTTCAATATTCTGCTTCATACGAGATTACTCCTCACATTTTTTACACTTCTCTATTTACGACATTATATTTTAACATAGCCTGTTTTTCTATGCAATGATTTAAAACAAAAAACTCTCCGTTTTCACGGAGAGTCTTTTTTGCATAACCAAAATCCAATTTATATTCTGAATGCTTAACGCATTTCGTTCTATAATTAAAATCGATTAAGCGCGTGTTACGTTTGCAGCCTGAGGGCCTTTAGCACCCTGTACTACTTCGAATTCTACTTCCTGGCCTTCTTCCAGTGTTTTGTAGCCTTCAGCCTGAATTGCGGAGAAATGTACGAATACATCGTCTTCACCAGGTACGGAGATGAAACCAAAACCTTTTTCTGCGTTGAACCATTTTACTGTACCTTTTTTCATGGATAAATCCTCCTAGCTAATAAATAAAAAATTGTTACGCTGTTTATACTACCATAGTTTTCCGCAAGTGTCAATTCAAAATTCTATCATAAAAGTAGGATTCGTTTTACAAAATTCCGTATCCTTCGTCATCCATGAGATTTCCTGATTGAATCGCCATTCGTGCCAGTTCATCGCATCTTTCGTTCCCCGGATTATTCGCATGTCCCTTTACCCAGATGAAGGAAACCTCGTGTTTTTCGAGCAGTTCCAGCATCCGTTCCCAGAGATCCACATTAGAAGCACGGTCTGTTTTCGTCCGCATCCAGTTATTTTTCTTCCACCTCTGCACCCAGCCTTTTTCAATGGCATCCACCACATACTTTGAGTCACTGTACAGATCCACACGACAGGGCTTTTTCAACGCTTCCAGCCCTTTGATGACTGCCAGTGCTTCCATACGGTTGTTTGTGGTTCTGCGATAGCCTGCAGAAAGTTCTTTTTTCTTATCTCCGTGCAGCAGTACCACACCATACCCGCCTGCACCGGGATTGCCAGAACACGCACCGTCTGTATAAATGATTACTTTCTGCTGTTTCGCTTCTGCGGATTTCACTTGGTTTTCATAGGATTCTTCTTTTACAGGCTCTGTTTCTGCTGTTTTTGCATCTGCCTGTTTTTTCATGCGTTCCGCCTGCAAAAAGGCTTCTCCGATTAAGAGATCCTCCTGTGTGGTAATCTTAATATTGCGGTAATCGCCCATAATTACTTTTACAGGATACCCGCAGTATTCTACCAGAGAAGCGTCGTCTGTTCCCGTAAAATCATTCGCTTTCGCCTTTTCATAGCACTGCAGAATCAAGTCTTTACGGAAGGTTTGCGGTGTCTGTACCTGCCAGAGTGTACTTCTGTCGGGTGTAGCAATCGCAGTCTGCTCTGCATTGCATACCTTGATGGTATCCTTTGCAGGCACGCCTGCCACACAGCCGCCCATTTCCAAAGCTGTTTCAATCGAACGGTTCAGAATTTCTTCCGTTACAAAGGGACGTACCCCGTCATGGATCAGCACAACATCTGTATCCGCAGAAACCGTCTGCAAACCATTATATACAGAATCCTGCCGCTCCTTGCCGCCAACCACGATAGAAACAACCTTTTTCCATGCATATTCCCGAGCCATGCTCATCACATCCTGCAGAGCTTCCGCACCTGTTACCAGTACAATATCCCGAATCTGCTCCGCCGCTTCAAAGCGTTCCACCGTATGTGTCAGAATTTCCTTGCCGCCCAGAGGCAGAAACTGCTTGCTGATTTTCGTGCCCATGCGCTTGCCGCTTCCTGCCGCTACAATAACAGCTGTACAAATCGGTTTTTTCATTTTATCCCGCCTTTCACGCTGCCGCAATCATCTTTGTAAAGATCATACGCCCTGCCGCTGTCTGCAGTACGCTTGTTACAATAACTGTTTTTGTTTCGCCGATACACTTGCTGCCGCCGTCCACAACGATCATCGTACCGTCATTCAGATAGGCAACACCTTGTCCTGCTTCTTTCCCCGCTTTGATAATGGTTACTTTCATTTCTTCGCCGGGCAGCACCACAGGTTTGATCGCATTGGCAAGTTCATTGATATTCAGCACACGAACACCCTGAAATTCTGCAACCTTATTCAGATTAAAGTCATTCGTTACCACAAAGGCATCCATGCTTTCTGCCATTTTCAGCAGCATGGAGTCCACCTCCATTGGCTGTTTTGTAGTAAATTCCTGAATTTCTACGGGAACGGCAAGCTGTTTCTGAATCTCATTCAGAATATCCAGCCCTCTGCGGCCTCTGTTTCGTTTCAATCCGTCCGCCGAATCCGCAATGTGACGCAGTTCCTCCAGAACAAAATTCGGAATGATGATTTTCCCTTCAATGAATCCTGTCTGGAGCAGATCCATAATTCGCCCGTCAATGATAACACTGGTATCCAGAATTTTAGGTCTGCCATAGGTAACGCTTTCTTCTGCAAAGGGCGAAGTTGTCAGCAATACTTCCTGCAGACTTCTCACATTCACCTCATCCTTTTTGCGTCTGGCAACACGAATCCCCAGAAAGCCAAACACAATGTTCAGCAGAACGACAATAAAAGTACCTAACGGTCCAAACCCACGGAATGCAAACCCGATCAGATTCGCCAGCACCAGCCCAACAAAGCCCCCAAATACAGAAAATGCGAGCTCTTTCACATTCATCTTTGTCAGTCGGTCTTCCATTTGTGACATCCGTTTCATCAGCAGATCTGTTACAGAGGAAGAAATAATAAAATAAAATATAAATCCGGTGAAAGCCGCCAATCCCACAGGGATATATGCTTCCAGTTTTGTATGAATATCGAATAAGTCCATTAAAAAGATCATATGAATCAATGCATATGTGCCCGCTGTAACGATCAAACTCATCAATAATGCAATCACTTTTTTCATCTGTTTCACCTCCTTATTTCACTGTTTTCCATAACGTCGGTATTCAGGCTAGGATACCATACGTTACCATAGGATTCTATCTCATTTCTTTCAGATTTGCAAGCAGTTCTTTTTGTCAGTTTTCTTCCCGATACCGTTTTTACTGCCGCTAAAGCAGAAAATCAGTTTTTTTGCCAGAATTTTATTATTTTCATACTTGCGCATTTACATAAAATTTGGTATATTCCTTATTATGCAAACTCGTTATCAGAAACCCTTTATGTAAATTTATCGAACAACAAGGAGGAAACAATATGACATCCTATCAGATTTTCAGTGACGGCGCCTGTGATATCGGCTTCGAAAAGGCAGCAGAGCTGGGGATTGGTCTGATTCCTTTCTATGTTTCCATCGATCACGAAACCTATCAGAAAGAAATTCTGGAGCTTCCCCTTTCCGATTACTTTCATTATATGACAGAAGAAAAGGGCTACCCCAAAACCTCTCTCCCCTCTATTCAGGATTATGTTGACGCATTCCGTCCCGCTCTGGAAGCGGGAAAAGATATCCTTTGTCTGACGATCACCCGCAGTCTGAGCGGTTCTTTAGAATCCGCCCTTGCCGCAAAAGGCATTTTGGAAGAAGAATTCCCCAATGCGACGATTCATATTATCAATTCCTGGCTGGCAACAGGCGCGCAGAGCCTTCTGCTGCAGGAGCTTGCAAGAATGCAGAAAGATGGCAAATCTTTGGAAGATGCTGTTTTATATGCAGAAAAAGCAAAAGCAGATGCTCGTATCCATTTTATGGTCGGTGATTTAAGCTATCTGGAAATTGGCGGACGTATCGGCAAGCTGGCAACTCTTTCAGGCAGTATTTTAAAAATCAAACCCATTATTATATTAAAAGGCGGGGAAATCGGTTTCGGCGGTGTCTGCCGCAGCAGAAAAAAAGGACTGGCACAAATTGTGGAAACGGTAAAGAAACATTTTTCGGAAACAGGCGAAAATCCTGCCGAATATCTGGCAACTGCCGGAACAAATACAGTCTGGGATGATCTTTCAGATTTTGAATCCACGCTGAAAACTGCCGTACCGATGCAGTATCTGCCCCCGTTCCAGATCGGTGCGACCATCTCTACGCACACAGGCCCCGGCACAACAGGTATCTGTTTTGTGAAAAAGTACGAATGTTATTTTTAAAATGCAAAAAGGAGCGTATACTTTAAAATATACGCTCCCTTTCCCATCTTTACAATTCAATTTCATCAAACAATTCTTCAAATGTAATCTGAATATGCGGAAAATGTACAATTTTTAATTCGTCCTTATTTGCCTCTGTAATGGTTTTAAAAAGATAATACTTTGGCTGTGATTGTTCATCATAATCCAGTGTATAGATCTCAACCTCTCTGGTTCTCCAATCCACAATCCAGTATTCATCAATTTCCTGCTGTCTGTAAAGTTCCATTTTCTCATTTCTGTCATACTGTTCTGTAGAAGGGCTCAAAACCTCCATAACAAAACGAGGCGAATCCAAAAAAGCGTTTCCTTTTCTTGCTTTTACCCGGCAGTTAATAGACGCATCCGGAATTACAATTTTCTCTTCTCCTGTATCTGTTTTCCATTTATACTGCACATTATCAGAAAATACATAGCAGGTACTGTTTTTTAACTGATATCTGATAGCTGAAACAAAATTGACAATTACCGCAGAATGTTCCGGTCTTGCCCCAGCCATATCTGTAATCTGAATATAATCCATTCCTTTCGCCTCCTTTTGCTGTATTATATCATTTATATTCTGGTTTTTCAAATTGCATTTATGCAAAAAGCGGTAAACTCTTTCGAGCTTACCGCTTACTTTTTGATTATTTATACTGATGCAGAACGTGGTCAACGATACCAACGATTTCGCCGTTTTCTTTATAGATACGAGGAACGCGTTTTGTGATTACGCAAGGCAGTTCATAGTTGATTGTACCCAGAATTGCTGCCAGATCATCAAATGTAACGTGTTTGTCGCCGTCTGTACCAACTACGATTACTTCTGTACCCATTTTTACATCAGGGATACCTGTAACGTCGATCATCAGCTGGTCCATGCAAACGCGGCCAACAACGGGTGCATAGTGACCATTTACGATCATGTTTGCTTTGTTGGACAGTGCTCTGTTGTAACCGTCAGCGTAACCGATGGGAACTGTAGCCAGAACTCTTTCTGTTTCTGCTGTGTATGTTCTGCCGTAGGAAACCTGAGAACCTGCAGGAACTTTTTTCACCAGACCTACTGTTGTTTTTACTGTCATCAGAGGTTTCAGATCAATCATGCCTGCATTTTCGCCGGAGGGCAGCATACCGTATGTAATGATACCGGAACGGCACATATCAATGTGTCTTTCAGCATAAGCGATTGTTGTTGCAGAGTTTGCGCAGTGACGCAGACCAACGTTCACGCCTGCATCTTCCAGAGCTTTTACCATTCTGTCGAAGCGGTCAAACTGCATTTTTGTGAAATCGGGATGATCGCCTGTGTAGGAGTCAGCTACTGCATGGTGTGTGAAAATGCCTGTGATTTTTACGTTAGGCATTTTGTTTACTTCGATGATGTCTTTCAGGGACTGTTCAAAGTTTACATCGTCTGTCTGGAAACCAACACGTGTCATACCTGTATCCAGTTTGATGTGACCTTCCACTACAACGCCAGCTTCCGCTGCTGCTTCCTGCAGAGCCACTGCATGTTCCATACCAACGATTGCATTTGTGATGTTCTGTGCGTTCATGATTGTTACACAGCTTGCAGGTGTAAAGCCCAGTACCAGAATAGGTTTTGTAATACCTTCGTTTCTCAGGCTCATAGCTTCTTCGATATTGGAAACGCCAAACCAGTCAAAACCGCCTGCCTGCAGCTTACGAGCGACAAAACCGTCACCGTGACCGTATGCGTCAGCTTTTACGATACCCATTACTTTGTGTTTGGGAGCCATTTTAGATTTAATGCTTTTGATGTTGAAATCCAGTGCATCCAAGTCAATTTCTGCCCATGTTCTTTTGATAAAATCCATGATATTCCGCTTCCTTTCCAAGAAAAAAATGGTAATGATTTTTATGCTTCATTGCCCGCTTTCTGTCCGAGGCAATTTTTCATCTTTTTCCGCTATACAATCATAGCCAACGCTATTATAGCACAAAATACCACCCATGGCAATATCTACTAAAAAAATATTTCAGTTTCCGCAATAAGCGTACAAATTGCACAATATGTTTACGCCAGATATACACCTGTAAATAACTCATAGGCATGATGGATGGCTTCGCCGCCGTCCCCTACCTCATGCGCATCGCCCACAATAGAGAAGCTCTTACGTTCATCCATCAGCCACATCTGCAGTTCTTCCGCACGGCAGGACTTGCCGCCGCCTGCCCAGATCACGGTATCTGCCTGTACAAACATCAGCATTTCCCCGATTCTGACATACAGCTTTCTTCCCTCCATGCGTTCCGCCGCTGTCGTTGTCAGGAAGCTGACATTTTTCTTTTTCAGTTCATTCAGCAGAGGTCTTGCCATTGCGCCAAGTTCCATACCCATTCTTTTATTCTTATCAATGATCTTGATATGGGGTTCTTCTGTTTTTTCTGCCAGATATGCCGCTGTTTCCAGACCGACCGCACCGCCGCCAAGAATCACAATATCCCCTTTCAGAAGTTGCTGCACTGCATCCTCATCCATGGAAAGCACTTCCTGTGCTGTCAGATAGTTTTCTTCCGCCAGTCCTTCAATGGGCTGTTTTGCGGGTTTGCTGCCTGTCGCCAGTACTGTGATATACGGTTCTTTTTCTGCCAGATATGCGGTATCGACTTCTTTTTCCGTTTCGATTACGACACCCAGTTCTTTTAGTGTTTCTTCCATATAATGGATGTAGCTCAGCAGATCGCCTTTCTTTGGAGGCAGTGCCCCCAGACGCAGCTGTCCGCCCAGTTCTTTTTCCTTACAGAGCAGAGTTGTTTTAAATCCTCTTTCTGCCGCCTTTTTCGCCGCTTCCATACCCGCAGGGCCGCCGCCGATGACAATGGCTTCTTTTCTGGTTGCAATGCGTCTTCTCTGATTTTCAAAGGATTCCCTACCCACCTCGGGATTAAAGGCACAGGTAATTTCCTGCCCTTTCAATACTGCCGCAATACATTTATTGCACCCCTGACAGGGCAGATACGGTTTGCCTGCTTCCAGCTTCGCCGCAAAAGCAGGATCGGCAAGGAATGCTCTTGCTGTGCCGCAGAAATCGCAATAACCCGCGGCTAAAATACGTTCTGCTGTTTCACCGTCCTGAATACGGTTGCAGGCAATGACAGGTACAGAGAGATATTTTTTCATTACGCCCGCAAAGGGTGCATACGCCCCTTTAGATACATGATAGGAAATCTGCTCAATAGGAGATTCATGCCAACCGCCTGTCACAGTAACACCATCAATCACTCCTGCGTCCTCCGCTTTTTTGGCAAAACGTACCATGTCAGCCAGCTCATAACCGCCTTCCACCATCTGCTCCGCAGACAGCTTTACCAGAACAGGATACTCCCCAACTGCTTCACGAATTGCCGCCAGTACTTCCAGAGGATATGTCATACCATTTCCGTTATGGTGTCCGTAGCGGTCTGCTCTCTGGTTTGTCAGAGGAGAAAAGAATTCAGACAGCAGATAACCCGCAGAAGCACTGACTTCCACCAGATCTGCACCGATTTCCTTACAAAGTGCCGCCGCATTGGCAAAATCTTCTTTTGTGCTTTCCAGTTCCTCTTCGATCATCTCCTTGGGTTCTGTGCGGAAAATAGGAGAAGGCACAGCAGAGGGTGCAAGCAGAGGTCTGTCACCATGGGTCTTTCCGCTTTCATTTCTGCCGCAGTGGAACAGCTGTACGATCAGCTTACAGTCGTGTGCATGTACACGGTCAGCCAGTGTTTTCAGAGTATCTTTCTCCACCGTTACAGCATCATACATGCCTTTCAGTGCCCCTGCAGGATTTACTGCCAACAGACAGGTTACTGCCGCCGCCCCGCCTTTGGCACGTTCTTCGTAATATGCAAAATCACGCTCTGTCAGTGCAAAGCCATTCGCAAAGCCTGTGTGCATCGCCAGCATGATCCAGCGATTTTTCAACTTTACGTTTTTTATAGTATAAGGTGTAAATACCATTTCTTTCATCCTCTCTATATCTTTTTCTTAACCATAACACGATACTGCCTTTTTTTCAAGCAAAGCAAAAAGCCGCTGAAATAACAACGGCTTTTATTATAACAATATTATGCTTTATCTTTTCTGAAACGCAGGAACCAGTCCAATGTATATTCATCTTCATTTGCAGATGCCATACCATCTTCCGCCGCTGCAACCGTTACAGGTGTGGAGATGATCAAATCATCCCCGGGCTGCCAGTTTGCAGGGGTCGCATTGTGTGTTGCATCAGATTTCTGCAATGCCTGAATCATGCGTTTAATCTCGTCAAAATTACGCCCGGTTGTCAGCGGATAGTAGGTAATGGAACGGATGATGCCTTCGGGGTCAATCACAAAAACTGCACGCACCGCCTGTGTATTGGATACATTAGGCTGCAGCATTCCGTATTTTGTAGAAACCTTGGTATTCAGATCTGCAATCACAGGAAAGTCAATTTTGACATTTTTCATGCCCTTCCATTCCAGCTCTTCAATCTTACGAATCCACGCAATATGAGAATAGAGGGAATCCACAGACAGACCCAGCAGTTCTACATTCATCTGCTGAAAGTCCTCTTTCATGGATGCCATTGTCATAAATTCTGTCGTGCATACGGGTGTAAAATCAGAGGGATGAGAGAAAAAGAGCACCCACTTGCCCTTATAATCCTCAGGGAAGTTTACAGTCCCATTTGTAGTCAGTGCTGTAAAGGATGGTGCTTTATCTCCGATCAGAGGGAGTCGGTTAAAATCTTCATGCATAGGTAATACCTCCTTATTGCTTCTTTATTCTGATAATTATATCATATTTTTACAAAAAAGAGTATTCCCTATCTTATAAAGGCTTCAAAAAAACAACCCGCCATTTTTTTATCATTTAAAATTCCAGATTTCTTTCATCCTCTCTCGAAAATACATGAATCACATTCCCGCCAAAGGTAAAAGCGATCGGTGCGCCGTCCCGAAATTCCTGCAGCTTTTCACCCTGCATATCCATCATCTGCACAATAATAATCGTATCTTTCCCGCCTGCATTGACGTGCAGATGCATCTGTGAACCCATCATCTCGCTGACTTCTACCGTACCGTGAATCATCTGTTCCGAATCTCCCAATAAAATAATATGCTCGGGGCGTACCCCCAGAATCACAGACTGCGGCTGTACTTCCTGCTTTCTCAGATTTTCCTGCTTTTCCTCCGACAGAAAAATCTTTGCATTTTCCAGAATGACAGCATATTTCCCATCTTCCTTTACCAGCTGTGCATCATAAAAATTCATCTGCGGCACACCGATAAAGCCCGCCACAAAACAATTTGCAGGGTGCTTGAACACTTCCTGCGGTGTACCGATCTGCTGTACCACACCATCTTTCATAATCACAATGCGGTCGCCCAGTGTCATCGCTTCCGTCTGGTCATGTGTTACATAAATAAAAGTAGTATCAATTCTCTGACGCAGCTTGATGATCTCCGTCCGCATCTGGTTTCTCAGCTTGGCATCCAGATTCGACAAAGGCTCGTCCATCAGAAATACCTTCGGATGCCGCACAATGGCACGCCCGATGGCGACCCTCTGCCGCTGTCCGCCCGAAAGAGCTTTGGGCTTTCTTTCCAGATAACGGGTAATATCCAGAATTTCCGCCGCTTCACGCACCTTTCGGTCAATTTCTTCTTTCGGCAGTTTCTGCAATTTCAGAGAAAATGCCATATTATCATACACAGTCATATGCGGATACAGGGCATAGCTCTGGAATACCATCGCAATATCCCGATCCTTTGCAGGTACATGATTCATTTTCTGCCCATCAATGAGCAGTTCCCCGCCGCTAATTTCCTCAAGCCCTGCCACCATCCGCAGGGTGGTCGATTTCCTACAGCCCGAAGGACCTACCAGTACGATAAACTCTTTGTCTTCGATGTCTAAATTGAAGTCACCAACTGCTGTTACGCCGCCGGGGTATCTTTTGTAAATACCTTACGTGTTTCTACCTCTTTTACGATGCCATTTACAAATGCAT
>CALASU010000014.1 GCA_937888765.1 uncultured Clostridia bacterium
ATAAGGGTGCAGGGAAATTATTTCCCTGCCGGGAGTTTGAGGGCAGCGCCCTCAATGGTTTTTATCTGAACCAGAAAATATATACACCAAGTACAACCATCACAAGGAAGAAGGCAACTGCAATCTTTGCATCTCTTCTGTCCCTGCGGCGTACCCGCTTGAAAAATTCTTCGTTCTGTATTGTTGTCATGTACAGCCCGCCAAGCAGACCCGTTTCGATCTGCAGACGCAGGCGTTTTTCTTTTTTCAGCATATAATAGGTGCGTTTTGTCAGCTGAAAATGGTATGTCACACCATTGTTGATACCCTCCAGATAATACCCCTGAAACAGCTTGTCAAACCCTTTTTCGCTTGCCGTAAAACAGCGCGTTTCCAGAAGGATCAGTTCCTTCTTTCTGCACCATACACGGTCAAGTGCATTATAGAGCAGGGCGGTATAGCAATGATTCAGCGCAAGCATCGGCACAAGGGTCAGCAGCAGCCTTGCGGCACGCATATTTTCCGTGCCCCAGCCCTGCAGATTGAGCATATACCCCTGTATCTGCGCCTGTGCCACGCAGTAGAACATCACTAAAAAGCAGACAGCATACATCAGCCCGTACAGTACAAGGTGCTGTTTCCGTCGTCTGATATTCCACGCTCTCAGCTCTGCCAGTCCCTTTCGGCAAAGCAGGAACAATAAAATACAGAGCACCACCATCAGCCCATTGACCGCCATCCCCTCCCGAAAGCTTAACGCCATCAGCAGGATCGGCAGGAGCCAGCCGGAAAGCAAAGCCCAGCTGACACTGCCTGTAGCCATCGCCAGAAAGACGCACCAATATATCGCGATCCATGTGACAAAACCAAGCCACGCCATATCGTACCGTCTCCTTAATGATTCCCATAGAAAGTCGGCTGCTTCGTACTTCCGACTTTTCTTTTTTTATTGAACATTAAATGCCTCTGAATACATCAGGACGGAATTTACTGCGTTTTCTGCTTGTTTCGATCTGTGCCAGAATCTGGTCTTTTTCACGGTTCAGTGTGCCGCCCAGTGCGATATAGTTGGATGCATGGTTAGAGCGGAACATAGTGCCCTCTGCATCAACTTCACGGATAAACAGTTCTGTTTCGTCCAGTACTTCCTGAGGGTTCAGCAGGTCGATTTCGCCGCGGTTCAGCTGGTCATACATTTCTGTGCCGGGTTCTACCATCAGTGTCAGGAAGCCAACGTATTCGGGTTTGATTGCGGAAATGACTCTTGCACTGCCCAGAGCGTGTTCTCTCCAGAGTGCCTTGCCGCCCAGACCGGAAATCACTGTCATAGACAGGATCATGCCTGCTTCACGTACTTTTTTACCGGCTTCGATCATTTCGTCAGCAGTTGCGCCTTTTTTGACAGCAGTCAGCACTTCATCAGAGCCGCTTTCCAGACCCATATATACCATGTCCAGACCGGCTTCTTTCAGTTCACGCAGTTCTTCAGGTGTTTTGCCCAGAATATCCTTGGGTGCACCGTATACGGAAATACGTTCCACTTCGGGGAAAATTTCCTTACATTTGTCGATGATATACAGCAGATCCTTTGTTTTTACGATCAGTGCATCGCCGTCTGCAAGGAAGATACGGCGTACTTTGATACGGCTGTAGTATTTTCTTGCCATCATCAGATCTTCCACAACCTCTTCCAGAGGACGGATACGGAATTTCTTATCTTTATACATATTGCAGAATGTGCATGTATTTCTTGCACAGCCAATGGTCAGCTGAATGATCAGGCTGCCTGCTTCACTGGGGGGTCTGTAAACGGTTCCTTCATATCTCATGTGTCGATTCTCCTTTTATCATAAAAAAATTTTGATTCTTTCTGAACTAATCTATTATACAGGGATAAGGGCATATTTATCAATAGAAAATTCTTTTAATTGACAGACAGCCGAATTTTGTCTATAATATGCCGTGTACTTTGCGTTAATACAGCTTTTGTTCGCCAAACGGCGGCGGAAAAGTCAGATGCTGTAAGGGGGCGGTTTGCTTACGAGCGGGTTGTTTTTTTACAGCGGAAGGCGGATTCGACAATGGGCGGCGGCTCGGCGGAGGAAGATGAAACCGATCTTTTGGTCGGCAACACACCCATTTTTCATTTTTCTCCAAAGCGACATCAACTGCTTTATTAAAAAAAAGAAGCGGGAGGGCGACTACGCCTTTCCGCTTTTTCTTTTTTTGTCTTCGATGGACGCTGTCCCTCGAGCTCCCTGCCAAAACCTTGGGGGCTTTGCCCCCAAACCCCCACGAGGGGGTCACCCCC
>CALASU010000015.1 GCA_937888765.1 uncultured Clostridia bacterium
AGATGAGGCGGCGGTGGTTGCTTCTCTGGATACATTGAATATGAAAATTGTACCCGAAGAAGGCGGTCAGCGCATTTTCCTGAATGAAGAAGATGTAACAGCAGCAATCCGTACGGCAGAAGCAGGTAAAGGCGCTTCTATCGTTGCGGCGTATCCTGTAGTAAGGGAACGTATGGTAGAATTACAGCAGGAAATGGCGAAGAAAAATTCTGTGATTATGGACGGCAGAGATATTGGTACAGTGGTACTGCCTGATGCCGATGTGAAGATTTATCTGGATGCAGGCGTGGAAGAACGTGCCAGAAGACGTGTGGGTGAACTGGAAGCACAGGGGAAGGAAGCGGATTATGAAGAAATCAAGGAAATGATCCGTCAGAGAGATTATGCTGACATGAACAGAGAACACAGCCCTCTGAAAAAAGCTGATGATGCCATTGTGCTGGATTCTACAGGCAAGGGCATTGAAGAAGTGGTACAGATGATTCTGGATCTGATTGCGGAAAGGGTGAAATAAGTATGGAGAAAAAAGAGTCCTGGTTTTATTATTTTGCCGTAGCTGTCATTAAAATCTGGTATGCGATCATGTTCAAGGTGGAAGTCATCGGCAAAGAAAATGTTCCCAAAGAGGGGAACGGCATTATCTGCTGTAATCATTACAGCAACTATGATCCGTTTTCCGTTGTGCTTTTCATAGACAGACTGCCTCGTTATCTGGCGAAAAAGGAATTGTTTGACAATCCCATTTTTAACTGGATGCTGGTACGGGTAAAAGGAATCTCTGTGGACAGAAAAGCGGCTATGGATATGAAGGCTCTGAAAAACGGTCTGAAAGTGCTGAAAGAGGGCGAACTGCTGGGCATTTTTGCAGAAGGTACTCGCGTAAAGGAAGGCGAAAAGGGCGATGTAAAAGGCGGCGTGGCGATGTTTGCCATGAAAGGCAATGCGCCTGTCATTCCCTGCGCTATCAGCGGAAGCTACAAATTCCGCAGCAAGCTGACAGTACATTTTGGCGAACCTATGACACTGGAAGAATACCGCACACAGAAGCTTACAGCTGAAAAACTTGATGAAATTGCGAACGTGATTATGAACAGAGTAGAAGAATTGAAGGTGAAAGCATGAGCAATGTAACATTAGCAGAATCCGCAGGCTTTTGCTTTGGGGTAAAGCGTGCGATTGAAATGGCATATGAACAGATTGAAAAAAAGGAAAATCTGCCCCTGTATTCCTATGGTCCATTGATTCATAATAAAGAAGTAACGGGGGATTTAGAGAAAAAAGGACTGCATATCATCGAAACACTGGACGGCATTGATGAAGGCATTGTGGTAATCCGTTCTCATGGTGTCGGCAAGGCGTTATATGATGCACTGGAAGAAAAGGGTATGTGTATGGTAGACGGTACCTGTCCGTTTGTCAAAAAAATACATATGCTCGTAAAGGATGCGTGGGAAAGCGGAAAACAGGTCATCATTGCAGGGGACAGAAAGCATCCCGAGGTAATGGGGATCAACGGCTGGTGCGGCAATGAAGCAATCATTCTGGAAAGTCCCGAGGAAGCAAAAGAAGCCGAACTGGATACCGAAAAAGAATATGCGGTTGTGGTACAGACAACCTTCCGTCAGAGTAAATTTGATGAAATGCTGGATATCTTAAAAGACAAAGGCTTGCAGATGGATATTTCTCAGACAATCTGCTCTGCAACGGAAAAAAGACAGGCAGAAGCGGTTGTACTGTCTAAATCCGTAGATAAAATGATCGTCATTGGTGACAAAAAAAGCTCCAATACGCAAAAATTAGTAGAAATTTGCAGAAAAAATTGCGAGAATACGGTTCATATTGAAACAATTTGCGATTTGGTGTTGAAAAGTTTTTCAAAGAATGATAGAATAGGTATAACTGCAGGTGCGTCTACACCGCCTGCAATAATTAAGGAGGTAGTAGTTACTATGAGCGAAATTGAAAATGTAAAAGAAGAAATGAGTTTTGAGCAGATGTTGGAAGAATCTCTCGTTACACTGCACACTGGTGATGTTGTAAAAGGCACAGTTATCCAGGTAGTTGGCGAAGAAGTTTCCGTTAACCTGGGTTTCAAATCTGACGGTGTTATCCCCAGAGGCGAATTCAGCAGAGATACAACAGTAGTTCCCAGCAAAGTAGTTCAGCCCGGCGATGAAATCGAAGTATTCGTTGTTCGTGTAAACGATGGCGATGGCAACGTTCTGCTGTCCAGAAAACGCATCGAAGAACAGAAAGGTATGGAAGACATCGAAGCTGCTTTCAATGCAAAAACAGTTGTTACAGGTACAGTAACAGATGTTGTGAAAGGCGGTCTGATCGCAGTTGTAAACGGCGTAAGAGTGTTCATCCCTTCCTCTCAGGTTTCCAACAGATTCATTGAAGATCTGAGCGTATTCAAAGGTCAGGAACTGGAATTCAACATCATCGAAATGGACAGAGTAAAACGTCGTATCATCGGCGGCAGAAAAGCTCTGGTTGAACAGGAAATCGCAGCTAAGAGAGCAGCTCTGTTTGAAACAATCGAAGCTGGTTCCAAAATCAATGGTACAGTAAGCAGACTGACAGACTTCGGTGCATTCGTTGATCTGGGCGGCGTAGATGGTCTGATCCACATCTCCGAAATGAGCTGGGGCAGAATCTCCAACCCTAAAGAAGTACTGAAAGAAGGTCAGGCTGTTGAAGTATTCGTTCTGGATGTAGACAAAGAAAAAGGCAAAATCAGCCTGTCTCTGAAAGATGCAAACATGAACCCCTGGAAACTGGCAGCAGACAAATATGCAGTTGGCACAATCGTTGAAGGTAAAGTTGTTCGTATGGTACCTTTCGGTGCTTTCGTTGAACTGGAACCCGGCGTGGATGGTCTGGTACACATCTCCCAGATCGCTAACAAACACGTTGTAAAACCCGAAGATGAACTGAAGGTTGGCGAAGTAATCAGCGTGAAAGTTCTGGAAGTGAACTCCGAACAGAAAAAAATCAGCCTTTCCAAAAGACAGGCTGAAGCTCCTGCTGAAGAAGCTGTAGAAGAAGCTCCCGCAGCAGAATAATTCTTTCGCTCACAAAAGCTCCCGTGTGGTTTCACATGGGAGTTTTTTCTTTTCTATAAAGATTGAAAAGCGTTTCAAAAAAATTTAATAAAATATTTTAATGTTACAAATTTGTAACAAAGGAAATTTTGGTTCAATTTGTAGGAAAATTTCTATAAATTTTCTTTTTCATCTATGCAAGTTTTCGATAATATTAAAAATTTTTATAAAAATGTCAAATTTATAGAAAAACCTTTGGAAATCGATAAAAAAAGCGGCATTGTTAAAGACAAATGTTTATGCTATACTTGCAACATATTCTGTTTCACTAAAGGAACAAAGTTTTTTAGAAAGAACAGAAGCAAGCAGCCCGTACATATGCAAAGCATATAAAAAATATTAAAACATTAAAATGTATAATGGGGATTATACAAAAGGAGGATCTTTAAAATGAGTTTATTCAAAAAATTTACAGCAGCAGCAATGGCAATGACAATGGTATTTGGTCTGGCAGCTTGCGGCGGCGGCGCAGAAGCACCCGCTGAAGGCGATGCAAAAACATATGTGATCGCAACAGACACAACATTTGCACCTTTCGAATTCCAGAACGATGCAGGCGAATATGTTGGTATCGACATCGAACTGCTGGCAGCAATCGCTGAAGATCAGGGCTTCGAATATGAACTGCAGACACTGGGCTTCAACGCAGCAGTACAGGCTCTGGAAGCTGGTCAGGCTGACGGCGTAATCGCTGGTATGTCCATCACAGAAGAAAGAAAAGCAAAATTCGACTTCTCCGAAGCATACTTCGACAGTGGTGTTGTAATGGGTATTGCAGCAGACAACGAAGAAATCAAATCCTATGAAGATCTGGCTGGCAAAAAAGTAGCAGTTAAGATCGGTACAGAAGGTCAGACATTCGCAGAATCCATCAAAGAACAGTATGGCTTTGAAACAGTAACATTCGACGATTCCAGCGCAATGTATCTGGACGTTAAAGTAGGCAACTCCGTAGCTTGCTTCGAAGACTATCCTGTAATGGGTTACGGTATCACTCAGAACAACGGTCTGAAAATGGTAACAGAAAAAGAACAGGGCAGCTCCTATGGTTTCGCAGTAGGTAAAGATCAGAATGCAGAACTGCTGGAAATGTTCAACACAGGTCTGGCTAATCTGAAAGAAAGCGGCAAATATCAGGAAATCCTGGACACATACATTCAGGAATAATCCTAAATAATTCAGTAAGGAGCAATGCCTTATGAGCGGTTTTTTTGAGTATGTAATGCAGTGTATGCCCCAGCTGCTGTTAGGGCTGAAGCTGACATTGCAGATGACAACAATATCCTTGATTTTGGCGGTAGTAATCGGTATGATTACCTGTCTGTTCAGCATTTCCAAGAATAAGCTGATGCATGCAGTTTCCGGACTGTATCTGAGCGTGATTCGTGGTACACCACTGATGGTACAGGCACTGTTTATCTACTTTGGTCTGACAGCAGCCCTCAATATCAAGATTTCCCCTTTCAATGCAGCGATCATCGTTCTGTGCCTGAATGCGGGTGCATACCTGTCTGAAATCTTCAGAAGTGGTATCGCAGCCATCAACAAAGGTCAGATGGAAGCGGCACGAAGCCTGGGTCTGCCCTACAGCGTAGCGATGCGTAAAATCATCCTGCCTCAGGCATTCCGTATCGTAATCCCTTCTGTTCTGAACCAGTTCATCATCACACTGAAGGATACTTCCATCCTTTCTGCTATCGGCTGTGGTGAACTGATGCGTCAGAGCCAGCTGATCGTAGCGAGAAACTTCCGCAGCTTTGAAACATATGCAATCATTGCAGTAATGTACTACATTGTTGTAGTAGTGCTGACAAAGCTGTTCCAGCTTGTTGAAAGGAGATTGGCAACCAAATGATTAAAGTAAAAGTTGAACAGTTGAAAAAAAGCTTTGGCAGCCTTGAAGTCCTGAAAGGGATTGATCTGGAAGTCAAAGAGGGCGAAGTGGTTTGTCTGATTGGCCCCTCCGGTTCCGGTAAGTCCACCTTCCTGCGTTGCCTCAATCGTTTGGAGGAAACTACCGCAGGCGTTGTAATCGTAGATGATCATGACATCACAGACCCGAAATGTAACATCAACAAGGTAAGAGAAAACATCGGTATGGTATTCCAGCAGTTTAATCTGTTCCCCCATCTGAATGTTCTGGAAAATATTATGCTGGCTCCTGTGGACAGAAAGAAAATGACCAAGGAAGAAGCAAAGAAAACAGCAGAGCGTCTGTTGGATATGGTTGGGTTGGCTGCAAAGGCAAATGAATACCCTGCAAATCTGTCCGGCGGTCAGCAGCAGCGTGTGGCGATCGCAAGAGCATTGGCGATGAAGCCCGATATTATGCTGTTTGACGAACCTACTTCTGCGCTCGACCCCGAAATGGTAGGCGAAGTACTGGAAGTAATGCAGAATCTGGCAAAAGACGGGATGACCATGATCGTGGTAACACATGAAATGGGCTTTGCAAGAGAAGTGGCAGACCGTGTTATCTTTATGGACGGCGGTTATATCGTGGAGCAGGGAACACCTGCAGAAGTATTCGGCAATCCTCAGAACAAGAGAACACAGGATTTCCTGAATAAGGTTCTGTAATCGGTTGTTACATAAGAGTTAAAAAATTAAAAATTGGCCTCAAACACAGAAAAATGTGTTTGAGGCTTTTTTTCTGTGTTTGTTAGTGGTAATATAGATTTCGAGGGACGCTGTCCCTCGAGCATCCTGCGAGGGAAATGACTCCCCTCGACCCCCTTTTGCAGAATCATGTACATGATTCTGTGGTATTGGGTTCCAAGGGCATGATGCCCTTGGTGGGAGTTTGAGGGCGAAGCCCTCAAAGTTTTTAGGAAAAGAGGGAAAAGAATGATAGCGGTAATTGTGAATACATTTACGGTATTGATTGGCAGTGCGATTGGGCTTCTTTTGCAGAAGGGAATCCCTGAGCGGATCACGGACACACTGATGAAAGGGCTGGGGCTTTGTACGCTTTACATCGGCTGGAGCGGTACGCTGAAAGGAGAAAATACGCTTGTGCTGATCCTTTCCATGGCGATTGGGATTGTGATTGGAGAAGGGCTTGATCTGGATGATAAAATGAACCGTTTTGCAAAAGACATTGAAAATAAATTCAAGAGTAAGGATGGTTCGGTTTCTCTGGCGGAAGGCTTTGTAACGGCTTCTTTGTTGTTCTGTGTAGGGGCGATGACGATTGTTGGTTCCTTGCAGGCGGGGTTATCGGGCGATTATGAAATGCTGTTTACCAAATCCGTATTGGATTTTATTTCTTCCATGGTGTTTGCGTCCTCTCTGGGGATCGGTGTTATGCTGGCCGCGGCGTTTGTCTTTATCTTTCAGGGCGGCATTGTGCTTCTGGCGCAGGTCCTTGCACCGTTTCTGACAGATGCCGTGATCGCGGAAATGGTCTGCTCCGGTTCTCTGATTATTTTTGCACTGGGGCTGAACATTGTGGGGATTACAAAATTAAAGGTACTGAATTTCCTGCCCGCGATTTTCCTGCCGATTTTGCTCTGTCCTGTTCTGGAAATGCTCCTGTAAGACAGAAAATAAGAAAAACCCTTGCAAATACGGGAAAATGATGCTATACTATCGTTAGTTAAAGGAAATATGTTGTCGGCGAAAAGAGTGGGTTGATTGCACCCGCTCTTTGTTGTTGTATAGGAAAAATACGAAAATACAGGAAAAAGAGGTGTTGAAAATGGCGAAAAAACCAAGCAATACAGAACAGAAGGTACTGCCTTATCTGGAGCCCATCGTGGAAGTGAATAATCTGGAACTGGTAGATCTGGAATTTGTAAAAGAAGGCGTAAACTGGTATCTGCGTGTTTACATTGATAAAGAAGGCGGTGTAAACATTGATGACTGCGAACTGGTAAGCCGTGCACTGGAAGCAAAGCTGGATGAAAATGATCCCATTGAACAGGCTTATATTCTGGAAGTAAGCTCCCCCGGTATTGACAGACCACTGAAAAAAGATGCGGATTTCGTGAAGTATCAGGGCGAAATCATTGATGTGAAGCTGTATAAAGCACAGAACGGCAGCAAACAGTATCAGGGTAAGCTGCTGGGTCTGGAAAACGGTGTGATCTCTATTGAAGAAGACGATGGCACAGTGGTAACATTTGAACAGAAAGAAACTGCAAGCGTAAGACTGGCAGTTATTTTCTGATAAATATTTTTAGAATAACTTAGTAGTGTAATATAGAAGGACATATTTTAGATAAAGGGAGGAATAGGAAAAATGGACAGCAAAGAATTTTTGGAAGCACTCAACCTTGTAGCAAAGGAAAAGGGCATCGATAAAGAAATTATTTTTGAAGCGATTGAAGCATCTCTGGTTTCCGCTTGTAAGAAAAATTTTGGCTCCAGCCAGAATATCAAAGTAATCATCGACAGAGAAACAGGCAATGTTGCATGTTATGCACAGAAAACAGTTGCAGATCCTGTGGAAGATGCGCAGACAGAAATTTCTCTGGAAATGGCAAGAGTGGTAAACCCCAACTATACTGTTGGCGACGTGGTAGATATCGAAGTAACACCCAAGGACTTCGGCAGAATTTCCGCACAGACTGCAAAACAGGTGGTTGTGCAGAAATTCCGTGAAGCAGAAAGAGAAATTCTGTACAATCAGTACATCACAAAAGAACGTGAAGTGGTAACTGCAATCGTACAGAGAAAAGAACGCCGTAACGTAATCGTACAGATGGGCAAAATTGATGCGGTACTGGCGGCAAACGAACAGATCCCCGGCGAACAGTATAACTTCATGGATCGTGTGAAAGTATATGTACTGGAAGTAAAACAGACAACAAAAGGCCCTACAATCTACGTTTCCAGAACACATCCCGAACTGGTAAAACGTCTGTTTGAACAGGAAGTTCCCGAAGTACATGACGGTACAGTAGAAATCAAGAGCATTGCAAGAGAAGCAGGCAGCAGAACAAAAATCGCTGTGACTTCCAAAAATGAAAATGTAGATGCTCTGGGTGCTTGTGTAGGTCAGAATGGTTACAGAGTAAACGTAATCGTAAACGAACTGGGCGGCGAAAAAATCGACGTTATCAACTGGAGCGAAGATCCTAAGGAATTTATCGCAGCAGCACTGAGCCCTTCCAAGGTTCTGGCAGTAGCACTGAATGAAGAAGAACAGAGCGCGAAAATCGTAGTACCCGACCACCAGCTGTCTCTGGCAATCGGTAAAGAAGGTCAGAACGCAAGACTGTCTGCAAAACTGACAGGCTGGAGAATCGACATCAAGAGCGAAACACAGGCAAGAGAAACAAACTTCCTTGCAGAAGATGTAAAAGAAGAAGCTGAAGTGATCGCAGAAGAAGCGGCAGAAGAAACAGAAGCAATCGAAGCACAGGAAGAAGAAATGGATGCATTTGATGCTCTGGATGCAATGGACGCAGAAGAAGCAACAGAAGAATAAGCGGGAGGCGAAGCGCATGAAGCAGAGAAAAGTCCCTCTCAGAAAATGCACCGGCTGTCAGGAAATGAAAAACAAAAAAGAACTGATCCGCATTGTCAGAAATGACGAAGGCGAATTTTCTTTAGACCGCACAGGCAAAAAGCCCGGCCGTGGTGCATATATTTGTCCCAATGGGGACTGTCTTGCAAAAGCACAGAAATCCAAAGGGCTGGAACGCTCCTTCAAAGCGGCAGTACCCAAAGATGTATATGAGCAGCTGCTCACAGAACTGGAGGCGGAAGGCAATGCATAAATTCTTTTCCCTTCTGGGGCTGTGTAAGAGAGCAAATAAGCTTGCAGCAGGCGAAGTGGCGGCAGAACAGGCAGTAAGAAGCAAACAGACGCCTGTAGCTCTGCTGATTCTGGCAGAAGATGCTTCTGCAAATACAAAAAAGAAATTCAGAAATTCCGCAGCATATTATGAAATCCCTTTGATCGAAATCGGGCAGAAAGAAGATCTGGGCAGAGCCATCGGGGCAGATTTACGTTCCATTATTGCAATTACAGAAGAAGGCTTTGCAAAGAAACTGCAGGAGCTGGCGGAACCTTTCTTGGAACATAAAGAGGAAACAGATAAGGACTGATAGATGGAAAGACGAGGTGTTGTGCAATGTCCAAAATTCGTATTTATGAACTGGCAAAACAGCTGGGAGTTGCCAATAAAGATTTAGTTGCAAAAATCAACAGCATTGGGATTGAAGCAAAAAGCCATATGGGTATGCTGACTGAAGAAGAGGCTGAAAAAGTAAAAGCACTGTACCAGGAAGCACCCAAAAAAGAAGCACCCAAAAAAGAAGCGCCTAAGCAGGAAGCTCCTAAAAAAGAAGCACCTAAGCAGGAAGCTCCTAAAAAAGAAGAACCTAAAAAAGAAGCACCCAAGCAGGAAGCACCCAAAAAAGAAGAAAAACAGAATAAGCCTCAGAATAACAACAATAATGGCGGTAACAATAAAAAAGACAAAAAAGGCGGCAAAAAAGATAACAAAAAAGATCAGAAGGTAAAAGAAAACCCTATGGAACGCCGTCGTCGTGAAAAGGAAGAAGCGGAAGAAGCGGCTCTGCTGGCAGAACTGGAAGCACTGGAAGCGGCAGAAAAAGCAGCAAATGCGGATCCCGTAATCAAATACATTCCCGAAAGCATTTCTGTGAAGGATCTGGCGGAAGTACTGGGCAAAAAAGGCTCCGATCTGGTAATGAATCTGATGAAAAAAGGCAAAATGCTGGCGATCAATGCAGTACTGGACTTTGATACAGCAGCAGGCATTGCAGAAGAATACAACGTGATTCTGGAACTGGAAGAAGAAAAAGATATCATGGAAGAAGCTTTCGGTACAGAGGAAGAAGAAGACGAATCCAAAATGGAAGAACGTCCTCCCGTAGTCGTTGTTATGGGGCATGTTGACCACGGTAAAACTTCCCTGCTGGATGCAATCCGTCATGCAAATGTAACAAAAGGCGAAGCAGGCGGTATCACACAGCACATCGGTGCTTACACAGTACAGATTGACGGTAAGCCCATTACATTCCTGGATA
>CALASU010000016.1 GCA_937888765.1 uncultured Clostridia bacterium
TCCCGCAACCGCATAGTCGCGGATGCGTACGAGCCGGGTTCCACCTTTAAGATAGTAACCCTGTCCGCCGCCATAGACAGCGGCGCCGTTACGGAAGAAAACACATTTGAGTGCGGCGGCAGCTATACGCTGGCCAACGGAGAAAGGATAAAGTGCTGGAAGAGCGGCGGTCACGGCCATCAGGACCTTGCAAAGGCCGTACAGAATTCCTGCAATCCCGTTTTCATGGAAATCGGGGAACGATTGGGAGCAGAAACCTTTCTGGAATATATGCATAAATTCGGCTTTGCAGAGAAAACAGGGGTCGATCTGGCGGGGGAAGCGGTCGGCATTATTCATAAGTTAGAGAATATTGGTCCTGTGGAACTGGCAACGATGAGCTTCGGGCAGTCCTTTCAGATTACACCTTTGCAGCTTCTCAGAGCGGCTTCTGCGATTGTGAATGGCGGGTATCTCATCACACCGCATTTTGCAACAGGGCTTGCGGATGAAAATGGGAATATTGTGGATACGTTTTCCTATGAACGGGGAGAGCCGATTCTCTCGGAAGCAACCTCTGAAACAATGAAAGGGATACTGGAAAGCGTGGTATCTGAGGGGACGGGGAATAAGGCGTATCTGCCCGGCTATCGCATCGGCGGCAAAACGGCGACTTCGGAAAAACTGCCCCGCCGCAGCGGGAAATATATAGCTTCGTTTATGTCCTTTGCCCCTGCGGAAAATCCGCAGGTTATGGCACTGGTGCTGATCGACGAGCCGCAGGGCGTGTATTACGGCGGTACGGTTGCGGGGCCTGTGATGCAGGAACTATTAGGGAATATCCTGCCTTATCTGGGGATCGAGCGGCAGTATAGCGAACAGGAAGCGGCAGAAGCGGCAAAGGAACAGTCGGAAGTGCCTGATGTGGTCGGGCTTTCTGTTGGGGAAGCGAAAAAAGCTCTCTATGAAGCAGGGCTGAAAGCGGAACTGCAGGGAGAAGGAGAAAGCATTTCCCGACAGCTCCCGCCGGCAGGGGAAACTGTAAATCAACAGATGCCTGTGATTTTATACACAGAATGACGGTGTTTTTGTGGAAAAGAGCGGAAAAAGGTTTGGTACTTGGGGAGAAATATGATATACTTAAGGGTAGTGCATAAGAATTTTAAAAAAATCTTTAAAAGTACCCGAACAGAAAGGAGGCTGTATCGTGAAACTGAAACAGCTGTTAGAAGGGTTGGCGTATAGCGTACAGCAGGGAAGTGTGGAAACCGAAATTCTGGATTTCCAGTACGATTCCCGCAAGGTAGAAGAAAAAAATCTGTTTGTCTGTGTAACAGGCTTCCAGACAGACGGACATAAATATATTCCGATGGCATTGGAAAAAGGAGCGGCGGCTCTTTTATGTGAGCACACCGTAGAGAATGTACCCGAAGATGTGACAGTGATCGTAACAGAAAATAACAGAGTGGCTCTGGCGGTGGCGGCATCGAATTTCTATGGTGCGCCCTCTGAAAAAATGAACACGATTGGCGTGACAGGTACAAACGGCAAGACATCCACAACCTATCTGATGAAATCCGTACTGGACAGATTGGGTAAAAAAGTGGGTATTGTGGGTACGATTGAAAACCGTATCGGCGATAAAGTGCTGAAAACAGAAAGAACCACACCCGAATCCAAGGAACTGCAGGCATTGTTCCAGCAGATGCACGAGGAAGCTGTGACGGATATCGTAATGGAAGTATCCTCTCATTCCCTGGACCTGCACCGTGTAGACGGGATTGCGTTTGATGTGGCGATTTTCACAAATCTGACACAGGATCATCTGGATTATCATATTACAATGGAAAACTATCGTGCGGCAAAGGGGATGCTCTTTGAACGGGCGAAGAAAAGCGTTATCAATCTGGACGATGCAGCAGGCAGCTATATGCAGGAGCGTGCAGCTGGCGAAGTACTGACATTTGGTGTGGATACCAAGGCTGATCTGATGGCAGAGGATATTGATATTTCTGCGGACGGCACAGCGTTCTCCATGGTTTGGCAGGGGAAAAAATACCCTGTAAAACTGCACACACCCGGACGCTTCAGTGTATATAATGCACTGGGGGCGGCAGGTGCCTGTCTGATGCTGGGCATTGCCGTAGAGGATGTTGTGGCAGGGCTGACAGAAAATACAGGTGTTGCGGGCAGATTCCAGACAGTACGCAGTAAAAAAGGCTGTCAGGCGGTTGTGGACTATGCACACACACCTGATGGTCTGGAAAATGTGCTGAACACAGCAAGAGAATTTGCAAAGGGCAAGATCATTGCCGTATTTGGCTGCGGCGGCGACAGAGATAAAACAAAACGTCCCATCATGGGCGAAATCGGCGGCAGACTGGCAGGGTATTGTATCATCACATCCGATAACCCCAGAACAGAAGACCCCATGACCATTCTGGAAGAAGTGGAAGCAGGGGTAAAACAGACAGACTGCCCTTATGAAAAAATTGTGGACAGAAGGGAAGCCATTGTAAGAGCGGCGGAACTTGCACAGGCGGGGGATGTCATTCTGATTGCAGGCAAAGGCCATGAAACCTATCAGATTTTCCCTGACAGAACCATTCATTTTGATGATATGGAAGAAATCAGAAAGGCTTTTGGTGAAGATTGTTTATGAAAAAATTGACGATTCGACAGCTGATTGAAGCAACAGGGGCACAGATGATTGCCCTTGGCGATATGGAAGAAGCACTGAACAGACAGATCTGGTATGTGACACAGGATTCCAGAGAAACCAAAGAGGGTGTGCTGTTTGTTGCAAGAAAAGGCGAAGTGCGTGACGGGCATGATTTTCTGCCTCAGTGCTTTGAAAACGGCGTAACAGCCTGTTTGTCTGAAAAGGTGATTGCACCCAAAAACGGCGCAATCCTGCTGCTGGTACCCAGTACAGGAAAGGCACTGCTGGATCTGGCGAGATATTACAGAGATCTGTTTGATATTCCTTATGTTGGTATTACAGGCAGTGTTGGGAAAACAACCACAAAAGATATGATTGCTTCTGTGCTTTCTCAGAAATATGATACCCTGTGGACAGACGGCAATTATAATAACGAGGTTGGTGTGCCTCTGACAATGTTCCGTATTGAAGACCATCATCAGGCGGCTGTCATTGAAATGGGCATGAATCATCTGGGCGAAATTGACAGACTGGCAGCAGTGGTGCGCCCGCATATCGGTGTGATTTCCAATGTAGGGGTGGCACATATTGGTTTGCTGGGCAGCAGAGAGGGGATTTTGCAGGCAAAATGCGAAATGTTCGGCCATATGGACGAAACAGGCGTAGCAATTCTGAATGCAGACAATGATATGCTGCAGACAATGGAAGGCAAGCTGAAACAGCAGGTGCGCTGGTTTGGTGTAGAAAACAAAAAGGATTTCTATGCAGACGATATCGAAGTGATCGGTCTGGAACAGACAAAATGTACTCTGCATACACCCATTGGCTCTGTTTCCGTAATCATTCCCGTTCCCGGGGAGCATATGGTGCTGAACGCTCTGTCTGCGGCGGCTGTCGGCGTAGAGCTGGGGCTGACACTGGAACAGATCAAAGCGGGCATTGATTCCTTTGTGCCCACGAAGAAAAGAATGACACTGATGAAGGATGTCAATGGTCTGACCATTCTGAATGATGCCTATAATGCAAATCCCGTTTCCATGAAATCTGCACTGGATGTGCTGGCGAATGCCGAAACAAGAAAAGTGGCAGTGCTTGGCTCTATGGGCGAACTGGAAGAATTTGCACCTGCAATGCACAGAGAAGTGGGCGAATATGTGGCAGAAAAGAATGTTGATCTGCTCATCTGCATTGGCAACTGGTGTGAGCATATGGAAGCAGGAGCAAAAGAAAAAGGAATGAAAAACGTATATCGCTTTGAAACACAGGAGGACTTCTGGAAAGAAGGGCTTTCTCTGATCGAAAAGGGCGATACTGTATTGGTAAAAGCATCCAACGCAGTTGGATTGGTAAAAACAGTAGAGAAATTGCAAGGAGTGAACTGAAGTGGGTTCTTTGGAACAGGCAGTATATGCCATTATTATATCATTTGTGATCGGGGTTATTTTGTGCCCCATCGTGATCCCTATGCTGAGAAAGCTGAAATTCGGGCAGAATGTGCGTGACGACGGCCCCGAAACACATCTGGCAAAGCAGGGAACACCGACAATGGGCGGCGTTGCGTTTCTGCTTGCCTTTGTGGTAACAGGATGTCTTTTTCTGAAAGGCAATATGGACGGTCTGGCGATTCTGCTGGTAACGTTGGGATATGGGATCATCGGTTTTCTGGATGACTATATCAAGGTTGTGAAAAAACGCTCTCTGGGCTTAAGAGCCTACCAGAAATTATTGTTACAGCTGATCGTAACAGGCGGTCTGTGTGCGTATCTGATGAAAAGCGGTGTGGGTACAGCGATTTATATTCCCTTTACCAATGGTATGCTGCTGGATCTTGGCATTCTGTTTATCCCTTTCCTGTTTGTGGCGGTACTGGGTACGGTAAACGGCGTAAACCTGACAGACGGCTTAGACGGTCTGGCAGGTGGTGTGACACTGCTGGTTGCGGCGTTCTTCATGATCGTGGCATGGGCGGCAGGCAGCACAATCTCTCCCATCTGCGGAGCGATCGTTGGTGCGCTGATGGCGTTCCTTATCTTTAACTCCTATCCTGCAAAGGTATTCATGGGAGATACAGGCTCTCTGGCACTGGGCGGCTTTGTGGCATCCACAGCGTTAATGCTGAAAATGCCTGTATTTATCGTAATTGTAGGCTTTATCTATCTGTGGGAATCTCTGACAGTTATGCTGCAGGTAGGCTATTTCAAATATACAAAGAAGAAAACAGGGGAAGGCAAGCGTCTGTTTAAAATGGCACCTTTCCATCATCATCTGGAAAAATGCGGCTGGAAAGAAACAAAGGTTGTTACGCTGTTCTATGTGACAACAGCACTGCTTTGTCTGGTAGGTTTTCTGGGCTGTAAATATATGTTCCTGTAATACAGAATAAAACAGGAAAAAGGAAAGAAGGAATCAGAAGTGAACTATGAAAATAAAAAAGCTTTGGTATGTGGTATGGCAAAAAGCGGTATCGCTGCTGCGAAGCTGTTGAAAAATCTGGGTGCAGCTGTAACACTGCAGGATATGAAGAAAAGAGAAGACATCTCTGCCGATGTGCTGGCACTGGAGCAGGAGGGCATTGTGCTGTATACAGGTGCAAATCCCGATGATATTGCCTGTGAGCAGGATCTGATTGTATTAAGCCCCGGCATCCCCTGCGATCTGCCCTTTATCGAAGCGGCAGAAGCGGCAGGTGTTTCTGTCATCAGTGAAGTAGAGCTGGCGTATGGGCTGACACCCTGCCCCATTACAGCGATTACAGGCACAAACGGCAAAACAACCACAACAACACTGACAGGCGAAATCATGAAGGCTGTGTATGCTAATACAGCAGTAGTGGGCAATATCGGTATCTCCTACAGTGGTGAAGTGGAACGCCTGACAGAAAAGGATTGGGTGGTTGCGGAAATCAGCAGTTTCCAGATGGAAAAGGCAAAAGAATTTCATCCCCGTATCAGTGCGGTGCTGAATATCACACCAGACCATCTGAACAGACACAAAACAATGGAAGTCTATATCGCTATGAAAGAGCGTGTGTTTGCAAAGCAGACAGCAGAGGATTTCTGTGTGCTGAATTATGGCGACGAGGCCTGCCGTGCGATGGCAGACAAAACAGCGGCAAAGGTATTTTTCTTTAGTTCCTCTGAAAAGCTGGAAGAGGGCATCTATCTGGATGGCGAAAACATCGAGGTGCGCTTTAATGGTGTGGAAGAAACCCTAATTTCTGTGAATGAACTGCAGATTCTGGGTGTACATAACTATGAAAACGTAATGGCGGCAGCGGCTATGGGTATCTGTGCAAATGTACCTCTGGATACCATTCGTATGGTATTGAAAAATTTTGCAGGGGTAGCGCATAGAATCGAATATGTGACAACTGTAGACGGTGTTGACTACTATAATGACTCTAAGGGGACAAATGTTGATGCTTCCATCCGGGCGGTACTGGCGATGAAAAAGCCTATCGTGCTGATCGGCGGCGGCTATGACAAGGGCGGTTCTTTTGATGAATGGACAAAACTGTTCCCCGGCAGAGTGAAACATCTGGTATTGATCGGCGTGACTGCACCCATGATCCGTGAATCTGCGGAAAAATTCGGCTTTACCGCAATTTCTGAATGTGAAACTTTCAAAGAAGCAGTTGATCTTTGTCGTAAGGAAGCGGAAGCGGGCGATTGTGTGCTGCTTTCTCCTGCCTGTGCAAGCTGGGGTATGTTTGATAACTACGAACAGCGCGGTGATATGTTCAAGGAACAGGTAAGAGGGTATCTGAACGAAAAATAAAGTGATGAGGTGGAGAGATGAGAAAACATCCCGACAGACCAAAAAAGAAAACCGGCAAACGGAAGTATATAAAGCCATTAGGGTGTGATACGACAGTTCTGTTTATCGTACCGATACTGGTGCTTTTTGGGGTTGTGATGATTTTCAGCTCCAGCTATTACTACACCATGACCAGTGCCAAGTACGACTATGATATGTTCTATTTTCTGAAAAAACAGAGCCTTTGGGCGGTTTTGGGGCTTATAGCGATGCTGATGGCTATGAGTGTGCCATATTCGCTGTGGCGGCGCTTTGCAAGGCTGGCGTACTGGCTTTCCAATCTGTTTCTGGTCGCGCTGCCGTTCGTAGGGATTGAAGCAGGCGGTCAGAAGCGTTGGCTCGGTGTTGGGCCGCTGCAGTTTCAGCCATCTGAGTTTACAAAGATAGCGGTAATCTGGTATTTATCTGTTTATGTGATCGAGCATCGTAAGGAATTGGAAAATCTCAAAGGATTTGCAAAAGCGTGTATTGTTTTGGGGATTCCTGTATTTTTGATTACGCTGTCAAACTTTTCTTCGGCGCTGCTGGTAGGCTTGATGGGGGCGACAATTCTGTTTATTGCAAGCCCGCGCATCTGGTATTTCCCTGCGGCGATTATTGCAGTATCGCCGTTGGCGGTACTTGCGGTTGCACTGCCGCAGTTTCGGTATCGTCTGGGGCGTATTATGATCTGGTTTGATCCATGGTCAGATCCGACAGGGGACGGCTTCCAGATCATTCAGTCGCTGTATGCGGTGGCATCTGGCGGACTGTTTGGGCTTGGACTTGGACAGAGCCGACAGAAAACATTTATCCCGGAAGCCTATAATGATATTATTTTTGCCATTATCTGCGAAGAATTGGGCATGGTGGGGGCAGGGCTGGTAATCCTGCTGTTTGGTGTACTCATCTGGAGAGGGATCCGTATTGCGATCAATGCGAAGGATGCCTTTGGGATGTATGTGGCAACGGGAATTACAGCTGTTATTGCCTTCCAGTCCATTATCAATATCGGCGTAGTAACGAATACCATTCCCAATACGGGGCAGCCACTGCCCTTTGTCAGCTATGGCGGTACGTCACTGCTGTTTCTGATGGGGATGGTCGGGATTTTATTGAATATTTCCAGGTATCCCAAGGACAGGGAATAAATGAAAAGAAAATACTTGACAAAGTGATGGAAATTGAATAAAATCTTGTGGTATAGGATTGTGTACAATCTGAAAAAACTGAATCAATGAAAGACAGAGAAAAAGAGGAGTACACATTTAGGAATGTGCAGAGAGAGAAGTTCATGGGCTGAGAGACTTCTTACAGGAATGATGTGGAAGGTAGCTTTGGAGTTGTTCGGCTGAAAGCAGGAGACTGCTGTGTAGGTCGGAACGGGTGGTTCCGTTAAAGACTGCATAAGTGCCTGCCCGTTGGGGCAGGAATAAAGGTGGTACCGCGAGCTTTCGTCCTTTTTGGATGAAAGCTCTTTTTATTATAGGGGGAAACTTTCTTTTCTTGGGAAAAGTTTCCCCCTGTGCCCCCTTCAAAAACCCGCTTAGGGAAAAATGCGGGGCTTTGCCCCTGCACCCCACAAGCCTTTGAAAAGGCTTGACC
>CALASU010000017.1 GCA_937888765.1 uncultured Clostridia bacterium
CTGGATGCAGAAATGGCAGAGGCGTTGAAAGCAATGGGGTTCAATCGTCTGAGTATGGGGGTACAGGCGTGGCAGAACAAACTTTTAAAAGCATTAGGTCGTATCCATACTATAGAGCAGTTTCAGAAAAATTTCAAAGCGGTACGGGAAGCAGGCTTCGAAAATGTGAATGTGGATCTGATGTTCGCTCTGCCAAATCAATCTATGGAGGACTGGCAGGAAACCGTACGGGAAATCGCAGCGCTGCAGCCGGAGCATATTTCGGCGTATAGTCTGATCATGGAAGAAGGCACGCCGTTTTTTGAGCAATATGAAAAAGGACTGTTGGAACTGGTGGAGGAAGATCTGGATAGGGAAATGTATCACTGGGCAATCGGGTATTTAAAGAAAGCAGGCTACCGGCAGTATGAAATTTCCAATTTTGCAAAAGAAGGGAAACAGAGCCGCCATAACCGCATATACTGGCAGGCAGAGGAATATCTTGGCATGGGGCTGGGGGCACATTCTTATATGGAAGGCACACGTTTCCACAATCCCTATGATTTACAGGAGTATATTGCGGCAAAAGGGCAGAATAAAAAAGAGGACATCGAGCAGATTACGAAAGAGGATGCCATGGGGGAATTCATGTTCCTTGGACTGCGGCTGACAGAAGGCGTTTCTTATGCGCGTTTCAGAGAGCGGTTCGGGAAAGAAATGCAGGAAGTTTATGCAGAGCAGATTACAGATCTGGAAAAGATGGAATTGCTGGAAGCGGACGAAACAGGGCTCAGACTCACTGCGAAAGGGATTGATGTAAGCAATTTTGTATTTGAAAAATTCTTATTATAAAGCCTTGGGGGCGTTGCCCCCAAACCCCCACCAAGGGAATCATTCCCTTGGAACCCGATTTGCAGAAACTTCGTTTCTGCGAAATAAAAAAATTTTATAAATTCTAGAATGTTAAGAAAAATATAAGAGTTTTTTAAGAATTAGCACTTGACATCGTTGGTGGCAAGTGTTATCTTAAGTATGTAAGTTAGCACTCGGCTCGAGTGAGTGCTAATAAAATGGCGAAAGGAGACGGCGGTATGGCATTGAACGACAGAAAAATACAGATTCTGCAAGCAATCATCAATGATTATATTGAAACAGCGGAGCCCGTCGGTTCCCGAACCATTGCCAAAAAATATAATCTCGGTATCAGCTCTGCAACAATCAGAAATGAGATGAGCGATCTGGAAGAAATGGGCTTTATCTTACAGCCTCATGCTTCCTCGGGCAGAATCCCCTCTGATATGGGCTACAGATTGTATGTAGACCATCTGATGCAGAAAAAAGAACTGGGCGCAGAGGAGCAGAAATATCTGCAGAATATTATCTCCAGAGATATCAGCCAGATTGATTATCTGATGGAGGAAACGGCGAAAGCCTTATCTCTGCTGACAAATTATACGACCTTTATTTCCGAGCCGATCGGACAGCAGACAAGAATCAAACAGATTCGCCTGCTGCCTTTGGATCACACATCTGTTTTGCTGGTAATTGCCACAGAGGACAATTTCATCAAGAATCATGTGCTGAAAATGCGCAGTGTACCTTCTGAGGAAAAGATCTTTTATATCGGCATTTGCTTGAATCGTGTGCTGCAGGGCTGTTCCCTGAAAGAAATTGACGGTGCGGTCATCAGCAGAATGCAGGCGGAGCTTGTAGAATATCCCGAACTTCTGCCAATGATTCTGAAAGCTATCGAAATCACGATGCGTGCGGCAGAGCAGATTCAGGTACACATGAGCGGTACCAGAAATATGCTGGCGTTCCCTGAGTTTTCGGACATTCAGAAAGCAAAATCCTTATTCCAGACACTGGAAGAAAAGGACGTGCTGGTTACGATGCTGAAAGAAAGCAAGGGCAGCGATATGCAGATTCTGATTGGCAGTGAAAACAGTGTGCAGGGAATGAAGGATTGCAGCGTAATTACGGCAACCTATAAAATGGGGGATAATACAAGAGGGACGATCGGCATTGTCGGTCCGACCCGAATGGATTATTCACAGGTTATTTCCATATTAAATGGCATGGTTAAAAATATAGAAAATGTATTGCGGAATATATCCGATGAAAGTGATAAAAACACTTAACAGAAATGAGGGAATCAAGTGGAAGAAATGAAAAAGGATGAAGCCTTTGCAGAACAGGAAGCGACAGAAACTGTGGAAACAGCAGAAGAAACTGTTGAAGTTCTGGAAGAAGCAGAGGTTGTAATCGAAGAGGATGAAACAGCGAAAAAGATCGCTGCTCTGGAACAGCAGGCGGCGGACAATCTGGATAAATACCAGAGATGTCTGGCAGAATTCGACAACTTCCGTAAACGTACAGTGAAAGAAAAAGCAAGCATGTACGATGACGGTGTGAAAGATACAGTAGAAAAACTGCTGATGGTAGTTGACAATCTGGAACGTGCAGTGGCAGCACAGGAAGGCAAGGTTGCAGAAGACGATGCTTTCTTCAAAGGCGTGAAAATGACACTGAAACAGTTCCAGGATACGATGCAGGGTCTGGGCGTGGAAGTGATCCCCGCACTGGGTGAAAAATTTGATCCCAACCTGCACGCTGCAGTGGCTCACGAAGATGATGAGAACTACGGCGAAAATGAAATCGTGCTGGAAATGCTGAAAGGCTACAAATACAAAGACAAAGTAATCCGTCACAGCATGGTAAAAGTAGTAAACTAATATCACATTTGATTTTAATTTAGGAGGAAAAAATTATGGCTAAAATTATCGGTATTGACTTAGGTACAACAAACTCTTGTGTAGCAGTTATGGAAGGCGGCCAGCCTGTA
>CALASU010000018.1 GCA_937888765.1 uncultured Clostridia bacterium
AACGAGCAGATTTTTCTGCAAAACGGAATATGGACATACAGACCAAGCCCCTGACAGTCGGCATAAGGCAGGGGTTCATCGTATTCATTTGTAAAGGTGAAGGGCTTCCCAGAACGGGTCAGCCACATTCTGGTCAGGTCAGTAATGATACTCATAAGCCACCTCAGATATATTTCAGATACGTTTTCAGCATTTCAAAAATGATTTTTGGATTCCCGCGGAACAAAAGGGTATATTCCGCCACAAAGAAATATCCGCACTGTTCGCATAATCCCGGCACTTCGATGCACCTGCCGCAGGTACTGAGTTTTCCATTTTCCATGACCACACACTGATGGCAGGGTGTAGGAAATTTATTCTCGATCAGATAGGGAAAGGCACTTTTCAGATTGAAAACAGGTGCCCCCTCCTTCATCATCCGCAAAATAGCATCACAGCAGTTCTTTTTTTCTTCCTTCGACAGTGCCAGCTCCTTTGTATCCGGATATGGGGTATGGAAATTGAAGGAAACGGCTCGGACATGTTTCGTATCCCTTGCAGTTTTACAGACATGCTCTACTGCATCTTTGTTGATCTGATTGATCGCCATATAAAAACAGATATTATCTGCCGTTGCATAGCTGATATTTTTCAGAATCGTATCATAGGTATCTCCGCGAATGGCATTATGCCGCTCTCTGTCCCCGTCCATGCTCAACAGAATCAGATCGGCTTCGGGCAGATCAATCGGATGCGTTCCATTTGTTACCACATTTACAATGAGAAAGCCCATCCGTTTTGCTTCAATGACCAGATCCCGCAGGATCTTGTCCCCATCCTGCCAGAGAAAGGTTTCTCCGCCGCAGAAAAATAAAATCCGAATTCCCATAGCATATAGCTGCTGCATCTCCATGCGAATCTGTGCATAGGGATGAATAACCGCTGTGATATTGTTCACAGAGCAATGCTTGCAGGACAGATTGCATTTATCAGTCAGTATGATTGTCCCCAGAATCGGGTCTTTTTTCCGAAATAAGATCGTTTTTACGCCAAAGGCGGCAAACTGTAAAAAAGAGGATATCTTCACTTCTGTACCTCCTGTACTTTTTTACCAGTATATCATATTCTTTTAAGAGAAAGTCTTACAGCTTTCTTAAATAGTTCTAAAAAATACCAAAAAAGGAATCTCAAATATTGAGATTCCTTTTTTGCTCATATTCTCTTTTCCAACCAATCCAGAATATCCGCATATACGGATTTTTTACCGATTTCATTCAGAATTTCGTGGCGCATTTCGGGATAAAGAATACATTCCACATCCCGCATACCCATTCTGCCAAATACTTTCGCCGTATGCTTCACGCCTTTGCCGAAATTACCAACGGGATCATCTTCCCCTGCCACAAACAGTACGGGCATATTTCTGTCCATTTTTGCCAGTTCCAGTACATTTTCCGCCAGAGATATCGCACGGAACAATGTCGCATACCCATTCAACGTAAAAATAAACCCGCATTTTTCATCCGCAATATAGGCATTGACTTCTCTTTCATCCCGATTCAGCCAGTCCTTCGGTGTTCTGACAGGTGTAAAGGCACGGTTCATATTGCCGAATACCATCTGGGTAATCAGCTTGGAGCGGTGTCTGTCCCCCAGTACACGTGTCATCATATGTGTCAGCAGACGACCTGCCGCCAGAACCGGCTTCGGCTGCCATCCTGTACCGCAGATGATTGCCCCTTCGATTTCATAGGAATATGCAGACAGGTATCTTCTTGTAAAGAAAGATCCCATACTGTGCCCAAACAGGAAATGCGGAATATACGGATATTTTTTGCGCAAAGCAAGCGTCACTCTGTGAAGATCCTGCAAAGCATACACATCCCCTTTGCCTTTCGCAAAATAGCCCCTGTCCAGCTTGGAACGAATAGAATTGCCGTGTCCCAGATGGTCATGCCCCGCAACCAGAATCCCATGCTGATTCAGAAATTCCGCAAAGGCTTCATACCGTTCCACATATTCTACCATACCATGTGAAATCTGCACGATTGCTCTGGGTTCTCCCACAGGCTCCCAGATCACGGTATGCAATCTTGTTTTTCCATCAGAAGAAGGTAAATATAAATGCTCTTTCATACACAGTCCCTCCTGTTCTTTTTCTCTGTCCATAAACAAAAAGGGAGCTGATCTGCTCCCTCGATTGTTTTCTCTGTTTCTTTTAAGGCTGCATGGAATCTCTCAGCGCGATTGCCGCTTCATTGCCGCCTTCCACCAATGCGGAGGGAACAACCACTTCGCCATTGATGATTGCTTTTTCTGCTGCTGCAACTGCATTCTGTACGGACTGTGGGGCTGTTGCAAAGTTTTTATCGATTACCATATCAACACCGCCTTCTGCAATGCCCAGCGCAATTTCCTGACCCCAGAATTCATTGCCCAAAGACCACTGGTTGATGAACCAGCAGATACCGTCGCCTACATTTTTCAGACCGGATGTCAGTGTAACTGCCGCCATTTCATCCCCGAAGGTTGCTTCCTGGTCGGAGTCTACACCGATGTACCAAGCCGCATCTGTTTCCAGTGCCGCTTCTGCCGCCGCTGCACCTGCGCCGCCTGCTACGCCCCAAATGATATCAGCTTTATTATCGTTGATCATGGACAGTGCCAATTCTTTACCATGCGCTTTATCTGTGTAATTGCCTACATAGCGTGTATCTACTTTGATATCGGGATTTACGGATTTTGCACCTTCCAGATAGCCATACAGGAAGTCATTTGTTGTTTCCCCATCTGCACCACCTAAGAAGCCCAGAACTGCATCTTCGTTTGTGTGCATAAAGCCGGAAGTTGTCATGGAAGATGCAAATACACCTACCATATAGCCCAGATCATTCTGTTTGAAACTCATATTTGCCACATTTGCATTTTCACCAACATATTCCTTTAGCTTTTGCCCTTTCAGAAGTTCATGTAAAA
>CALASU010000019.1 GCA_937888765.1 uncultured Clostridia bacterium
CTGCACCTGCACGCGCCGCTTCTACCGCCGCATTCAGCGCAAGGATATTTGTCTGGAATGCAATATCTTCGATTGTTTTGATGATTCTGCCGATTTCTGTTGCCGCATTATTGATATCATGCATCGCATTCATCAATGCCTGCATCTGCGCATTGCTTTCTTTTACATCATCGCCGGCTTCTCTTGTCATTTTTGTTGCCTGTGCTACGTTGCGTGCTGTATCCTGTACCTGTCTGTCCAGATCCAGAATGACATTTGCCAGTTCCTGAACAGAGCTTGCCTGTTCTGTAGAGCCCTGTGCCAGATTCTGCGCACCGCTTGCCACCTGATTACTGCCGCTGTCAATCTGTTCAATCGCCACCGTAATATCCGACAATGTATATCCCAGTGTGCGGTTCAGCTGTCTTACAGACAGCAGAATCTGATGATATGCGCCAACATAAGATTCATCCCCAACACGGGTTTTTACGTCAAAGTTACCTTCTGCCATTTCGCTCAGCAGATAATTGATATCGCCAATCATGCCATGCAGGAAGGCCTGCAGCTGATTGATAGAACGAACCGTTACGCCGATTTCCGTATCATCTTCCTTCAGGTCAAATTCGCCATCCAGTTTCCCATTTGCAAATTCATGCATTTTTACTTCAATTTTCTGCATGGGCTTAATCAGTTCTTTCAGTGCAAAGCGTACTACATAGATAGAAGCAACCAGAATTATAACCGATGCCACATAAGACAGAATCGTCAGCATATCAACCAGTTTCTGATAATGCGCCACTTCTGCTTCCGCTCTTACAGTAATGGTTTCTGTAAATGTAGTAATAATGCCTTTGATACGAGTGATACCGTCCACATATTCCTTACCGTACAGAATCGCATTTGCCGTAGCCAGATCCCCTTTTTCAACTGCCGCCATAGCATCTTCTTCCAGAGGAATCAGATTATTGGACAGAGCCGCAACTTCTTCGATCATCGCCTGTTCTTCTGCTGTCAGCCCAATCTCTTTCATAGCATTTGTCGTAAATTCTCTGTTTTTGGCTGTATTCACTTCATACCAGTAATTGTCATAATGTGTCTTATCGCCAGTTGTACCGTAGGAACGTACTTCGTTTGTCAGGTATGCTGAAGCATCACCGAAGTTATCCGCATGCACTGTCAGTGCTGTTCTGTTTTCTTCTGCCGTTACCAGTCTGCCGTTCATAACGGAAACCAGAAATACTTCTACCGCTGACAATACAACTGCAATGATCATCAACGTGCCTAGCACCTTCATTCTGGTCGACTGATTCTTATTCTTAAACATAATACATACATCTCCTCTCATTTTTGAAAGATACTAAAGACATATCTGATTATTTTGGAATCTTGCACCTCACCCTCCATGCAAAAGCAAACATCTGATTCGCTTTATTGCATCCCCTTATTACAGTAAAGATTTCATAAAGATACTACTTGTATATTTTATCATATTAGCATAAGTATACTTGAAAAATCCAAAAATAGCAATTCTTTCTGTCTGTTTCCGTGTATTTCCCAGTACTTTTATATTGTTAATACTACCGATTGCAAAACCCCTTATTTTTCGCGACTTTTCACAAGATTTCTTTTATAAAAACATTCATTTTTTGCATATATACTTATTTTTTTTGGATAAAATACACAAATTTCGAGCATAAAAAAACGGCAGTATCTTTCGATACTACCGTTCTCCGCAATTACTGCGGATGACAGGACTTGAACCTGCACGGGCGCAATGCCCACTAGAACCTGAATCTAGCGCGTCTGCCAGTTCCGCCACATCCGCACATCTCAGTGCACTCATTTATAATACATCACATCGCACTTTTTGTCAACACCTTTTTTCAAAAAATCCCAAAAAGTTTTTTCTTTTTTACTTTTTTACTTTTGCCGCTTTTTTCGGTATTTTTCTTTTTATCCTGTTTTTTAGTGGCTTTCTTTTTCTTCTGCTCGTCTTTGTCCCTGTTCTTTGCATTTTTGATCACATTGCGGGATAAATCCTTTACAGTATCAAATCCCACATCGTCCTGCTTGGAACGATTACAATGCTTACACATACACTGCAGATTGTTTAAATGATCACTGCCGCCGTATCTCTGCGGAATAATGTGGTCAATATCAATCTCACTCTTTCTGAATTTTCCGCCGCATCTGACACAGGTATACCAGCCATGATTCGATTTATGATGTTCAAAATAGTCTTCTCTGTATCCCATAAGATCACCCCTGCCGTAAATTCTGTTACAGTGATTCTATCAATAGAGTATTCCTTTGAGAACATTTCTGTCAATATAAATCTGTCGAAACGTATCGAATTTTGGAGATATACAGGATACTTCAAAAAAACAATTTGCTTTTCTTTGCTCAATACAAAAAAACGGTGATATCTTTCGATATCACCGTTTCCGCATTACTGCGGATGACAGGACTTGAACCTGCACGGGCGCAATGCCCACTAGAACCTGAA
>CALASU010000020.1 GCA_937888765.1 uncultured Clostridia bacterium
ATAATCCCTTTCGGGTCAATGCCGTTATGCTCATAGAAGCGTTCGTCCTCAATGGCAACAACCGCATTCTGCATATGTCTTGCAATGTCTGCTATTTTTACATATTCACGGTTTTCCGAGCCATGCAGCTTATCCACTTCATTCCCTGCCGCATCATAGATGATAGAGGTATAGGAATCGGGAACAATGTCGGAAGTATTCAGCATATCTGTGCCCTGCAGAATACCAAAGACAGTACCAAGCCCTGCCCCTGCCACAGCGAAGCCGACGATCACTGCAATCACCAGAAAAATACGGAAAAAGCCTCCTTTGCGCTTCCGTTTGCGCTTCCGCTTCTTCTTTCCGTTGTTCTGTTCGGAGCCATTCCTGTCAGAAGTGCCTCTGGAGCTTCTTCTGTCGGAATATTCAGATTCTTCATATCCTCTGTCATAAGATCTTCTATCATCGAAATCTCTTTCATACCGATAGACTCTTCTGTCATCAGAACGATCCTCTGATCTCCTATATCGAGATTCACTCATATTTAATCCTCCTTAAAAATAAGAATACAATTCCGAGATTGAATGCAAAACACTCGTTATTCTCAGCTTATGATTGGACTATTTTATCAGTATAACAGAAAATTGCCCAAAACGAAAGATATTTTCATCAAGAGAATGTGCATTTGTTTGACGAAAACTGTATTTTTTGCTGAAAAACAGGCATTTCTGCCTATATGCCATTTTTAAAAAATACCTATTTTCAATCCCTGTTTCATATACTTTTCGGGGGGATATGCATGAGAAAACGCAAAAAATCGAAAAAACGGAAGTTCTTTTCCTATATACTCTTATTTTTTCTGACAGGAATACTGACGCTGTTTCTTCTGTTTCGGCTGGAAGCCGCGCTTCTGCCCCCATTGCAGGAAATCTCGCATATGCAGTGCCGCGCAATTTCCAAAAACATCATGGATACAGCCATTACAGAGGTCATGCAGGAAATGGAACCGAACAGCACTGCCCTTCTGCAGCAAACAGAAGAAAGCTATACTGCCAATACCGTTTACATCAATCATTTCTGCACAAGGCTCAGCCAGAAGATCACAGAGGGATTTTCTGCCCTGCCAAAGGATGCAATCTGTGTTCCTCTGGGTGCGGCAACGCCCTTTTCCTTTCTTGCAAACAAAGGACCGTCTATTCCCTTTACCGTACTGCCGATGGGTACGGCAAGGGTAGAATATGAAACTGCTTTTCACTCTGCCGGCATCAACCAGATCAATTATAAGATATGGCTCAATATCTCCATGGAACTGAAAATCGTCAATCCCCTGCATAAGGAAAGCGTTACCACCGAACGGAAAATCATGCTTGCCGATCTGCTCTTTGGCGGAAAAGTACCTACGCACTATTTTCAGATGGGAACAGACAAGGAAATGGGAGAAGCTGACGAATATCTATTGACAGAATGAACAAAATGCTAGTATGATAATAGGAATGAGTTTGATTTTCTTATGGAGGTAAGCGTTATGATTAAAACATTGAATGAATTCTGGAATGAAGTAGCAACCATCTGCTATGACAACAGTGAATATGGTATGGTTGCTGCAGTTCGTTCTCAGTACAGAAAAAATGAAATTGCTTCTTTCGTAAATCGTTTCGTGCCCGGCACAGAAATTCTGAAAGACGGCAAAAACGGTGCACCCGTAGCAATGAAAGGCAAAGCAGACGAAAATAAAGGTGCAACAGGTACAGAAGAAATCGACTTCCACGGTCTGCAGCTGTTCGATTACTCCGATATGGACGGCACATGGATGCTGGTAACATTCCCTAACATGGAAACACTGGAAAAACACCTGCTGAGCGAAGGCGGCTATCTGAACTTCTACAGCACAGATATGCTGGTATTTGAAGACGGCGAATATAAACCTTTCCAGGTAATGTTCAACGGCGATCACGACACAGTCATCCCCATTGATAAGGATTCCCTTTCTCTGGATACTCCTCTGGACATCGCAGGTCTGCAGGGCCGTATCTGGGTACGCTGGCTGACACCCGAAGATCTGGCTCCTCTGACAGATGAACAGGTAGAAGCATATAAACGCTCTATTGGCAAATAACATAAAATCAAAACCACTAGTTTAACTAGTGGTTTTGATTATTTCCAGTATGTATCTTTTATCGCTTTGTAATTTCTATCAGAAATAATGTTTTGCCCCTGTCCAATCGAAGGGAATTCAATAGCAATTTGTTCACACATTGTTGCAAGCAATCTGTTTCCCATCTCTGCAGAATAAGTGCCACGGAGTGCTTTTTCATACCATGCAACTAAATCATCTTCAGTAACAATACTCTGAATTTTAGACTTCCATCCGATTTGGTTCAAGAGGCTTACAATAAGTCTACTTTCTGCCTCTTTGCAAACAATAACAATTCTATCGCTACTTACAGAATCAACAATGGATTCTGCCAATTCTTCGCTTAACACAAGATGCTTAATTTGAATTGCAGGTCCCCAGTTACTATACATATCAAGACCACGGTCTGCAGCATTCGCAACACCAACTCTATATACATGAGCAAAACTGCTATGAACAAGGTTTTGACAGTCCAAACACATAACTTTCTGTGCAAAGTCCTCAAACTCATGGAGTATCTCAATTTTATTCTCGCTAACAGAAATATCAATGGTCACCAAATCCAAGCCTAAGCTCAGGTACCCCCAGGTTCAAAGCAGGGGGATGGATTTGAAGGTGAACAATGGACTACATTTTGTCCAAACTTCTTTTTAGACCTGCCTCATACCAAAAAGAATCTATTAGTTGACGCACTTGGAAATCTGCAGGAGTGGAATCCATGCAATAAAGCAGTGCGTCCTCTAACTGTTCGTGCTTATTATCAAATTTGCTATAAATATATGCCTCAACTGCACCATTAGTACGGAGATTTTCTTGACCGAGAACATATAGTGCTTCCGGAGGAACTGCATTAAAAATATCATCTTGGAATTTTGCTGAACTCGAGCAAACAGCACCTAATAATTCTTTGGAAACAGCATTTCTCCAATGTCTACTCTTAGTACGATATGATTCTAAATCCAATAAGTCTAATTTCGGATTTACAATCCTTTGATGATATAAGATCTCAGCAATCTGTATCGGTTTATAGAGATAGGTGCGACTTTTTGAAATCACATCATCCAACATCGCTTTTGCTTCTGTTACTGTCATTGCGTGTCTTCTCCTTTCGCATATTCTCTAAGTGCTAGTAGCATATTTGTTGCAATCGCCTTAATAACAGGAACTGCAACAGAATTTCCACATTGTTTCTTTACTTTTCCATACGGCAACACGATTTTGTAGGTATCGGGAAAACCTTGAATGCGAAGCATTTCTCTTTCTGTGGGTCTGCGTTCATCGTTAATTAAAATATAATTTGCAGATGCACCTGCTCTCAATGCCGATGAATACGGATGAGGAGTGACAGAACCTGCCATATTCTCATGGGAAATATATGGTTTCGGATAATTCTTGTCCTTCAGTCGTTCCAATCTGGAAATTCGAATTGCATCTTTGACATAGTATTTCTGGTCAACGTTTGTTTCCAGAATGTCGGTCAAAGTCAGTCTTTTCTCAACAGGAATAGGTTCTGGGAACTCAAATTTTACATCATCCAAGAAACCGACAATGAAAATTCTTTCTCTTTTCTGAGGTACACCATAATCAAGTGCATTTAATACTTTTGCATGGACATGATAGCCAAGTGCCTCCAAATGCTTCTTGATAGTTCGAAAAGTGTTTCCGCCATCATGTGCAACAAGGTTGCGGACATTTTCAAGCATAAATGCAGGAGGTCTTTTCTCTTTCAGAATTCTCTCAATATCAAAGAACAAGGTTCCACAAGTCTCATTTGCAAATCCCTCTTTTTTTCCGATAATAGAAAAGGCTTGGCAAGGGAAACCGCCGAGTAAGATATCAAAATCGGGGATATCCTTTGCATCAATTTTTGTAATGTCACCGGATGGATGTTCTCCAAAGTTTGCCTTATAAGTGGTACAAGCCTCCTCATCAAATTCAGAAGAAAACACACAATATCCGTTGACGTGTTCAAATCCGAGTCTTATGCCACCGATGCCGGCGAAAAGGTCTATAAATCTAAACGATTCCCAGTTCATCATGGTTCCTCCAAAACATAATAATGCACATTATATTACAGAATCTTCGTTTTTTCAAGTCATCCATCAAAATATTCACAATTAGGTTTCAAATAAAGCTTCTGAGTATAGATGAAAAAATCAAAACCACTAGTTAAACTAGTGGTTTTGATTGAGGGACACTATTCCTCAAACTTCCTGCATAGGGGAATAAATTTCTTTGGCGGAGATATTGGGGGCAACGCCCCCAAGGTCTTTAACCTTCCTGTACGAAGGAAACCAACAGGTCGCCCTGGTTTACTTTTTCCGCTTCTTTTGCATAGATCCTGTCGATGATACCATCCTGGTTTGCCACGATAGAAGTTTCCATCTTCATTGCTTCTACTGTCAGCAGAGGCTGGTTCTTCTTCACTTCTTCGCCCTCTTTTACCAGAATCTTGCTTACTGTACCGGGGATGGAAGAACCAAGGTGGAAAGGATTGTTCTTATCCGCTTTCAGCTTACCATCGCTCTTAACTTCCAGATTCTTATCCTGAATCTTGATTTCACGCACAACGCCGTTGATTTCAAATGTCAGCACACGCATACCGTCTACATCGGGTTCTGTCATATCAATGTATTTGATGATGATTTCTTTCCCTTCGCCGATTTCAATGGATGTTTCTTCGCCTTTTGCCAGACCGAAGAAATATACGTCACTGCTCAGCTTGGATACGTCTGTATAGTATTCCCAGTGATCCGCATATTCATCGTATACCTTAGGATACAGCGCATAAGAGATGCAGTTTGCAGGGTTGATGTTTTTCCACTGATGTGCTTCTCTCAGATGCTTTTCGATTGCCGCAAAGTCTGCTTCTTCCAGCAGTGCACCCGCTCTGCCTTCAATGGGTTTCTGCCCTTTCAGAACAATCTTGCGCAGTTCTTCGGGGAAACCGCCCTCGGGCTGACCGATGTTGCCCATGAAGTAGTCCACAACGGAATCGGGATAGGACAGTTCTGCACCGTCTGTCAGAATGTTTTCTTTTGTCAGACCGTTTTTAGACATAAAGATCGCCATATCCCCTACTACTTTAGAAGAGGGTGTTACTTTTACGATATTGCCCAGCAGGTCGTTGGCATCTTTATACAGATGTTTGATTTCTTCAAACTGGTCTGCAGAGCCCATTGCTTTTACCTGTGCCAGCAGGTTGGAATACTGACCGCCGGGGATTTCATATTTATAGATTTCTGTGTTGGGTGTCTTCATTTCAGATTCAAAGCCTGTGAAGATCTGACGAACGCCCTGATAGTAATGGCTCAGTTCTGTCAGCTGGTCTACATCCAGACCTGTATCACGTTCTGTGCCTTTCAGTGCTTCTACAACCGCATTCATGGAGGGCTGGCTTGTCAGAGAGCTCATGGACTGGATAGCAAGGTCAGCAATGTGAACGCCCGCTTCTGCCGCCATCAGCACTGTGCTGACACCGTTGCCTGTTGTATCATGTGTATGCAGGTGCAGAGGGATGTTCAGTTCTTTTTTCAGTGTGCCGAACAGTTCTTTTGCCGCATAAGGTTTCAGCAGACCCGCCATGTCTTTGATTGCAAAGATATGACAGCCCATTTCTTCCAGTTCTTTTGCCTTACGCACATAGTAGTCCAGTGTATATTTTGTTTCCTTGGGGTCAAGGATGTCGCCTGTGTAGCAGATTGCACCTTCTACGATCTTGCCTGTTTTCAGTGCTTCTTCGATAGGCATTTTCATGTTTTCTACCCAGTTCAGAGAATCGAAAATACGGAATACATCAACGCCGCGTTCTGCGGAAACCTTAATGAATTCACGTACTACGTTATCGGGATAGTTTGCATAACCAACCGCATTGGAAGCACGCAGCAGCATCTGAATCAGTGTATTAGGCATAGCCTTGGACAGCTGATCCAATCTCAGCCAAGGGGATTCTTTCAGGAAACGATATGCAACGTCGAATGTCGCACCACCCCATGCTTCTACAGAGAACGCATTTGCCATCGCCATATTTGTTGCGGGTGCAGCGGCAATCAGATCGTTTGTACGCAGTCTTGTTGCCATCAGGGACTGGTGTGCGTCACGCATGGTTGTATCTGTTACAAACAGGCGTTTTTCTTTCATCAGGCTCTGTGTAAAGTCTTTTGCACCCATTCTCAGGAATTTATCCTTTGCACCTTCTACAGGAATTGTAGAACCGTCTTCGTTCTTGCCGAAAGCAGGTACAGGGATAGGATCAAATTCGGGTTTTGTACCCTTGGATTCGTTTACGATTTTGTTACCGATAAATTCAGCAATCCTTGTTGCTCTGTCCTTACCTGGAACGATGTTGAACAGTTCGGGTGTACTTTCGATAAATGTTGTTGTACATTTACCCGCATTCCATGTTTCACTCTGCAGTACGTTGATGAGGAATGGAATGTTTGTTTTTACACCACGGATACGAGTTTCCTTGATTGCACGGATTGCTTTTCTTGTTACGCCGCTGAATGTTCTGTCATGTGCAATGATCTTAACCAGCAGGCTATCGTAATAAGGTGTGATTTCCGCACCTGCGTGGGCAGCAGCACCGTCCAGACGGATACCGTTACCGGAGCTTGTGCGATATACATCGATTACACCTGTGTCAGGAGCAAAGTTATTCGCAGGGTCTTCGGTTGTTACACGGCACTGAATTGCAAAGCCGTTTGCTTTGATATCATCCTGAGATTTGATGTTGATTTCATCGGAGTTCAGAGGATAACCCTGTGCTACCAGAATCTGTGCCTGTACGATATCGATACCAGTAATCATTTCGGATACGGTATGTTCTACCTGAATACGAGGGTTCATTTCGATGAAGTAATGCTGACCGCTGGCATCTACCAGGAACTCTACAGTACCTGCACCGCGAT
>CALASU010000021.1 GCA_937888765.1 uncultured Clostridia bacterium
GTTGTGTGGCTTCCGCAGGTATCGAATATATCTCTCTGGGCAAGCAGACAGGTATGATGGCAGCGAAAATTCTGAAAGGCGAAGCAACAGCAGAAGAAATGCCTTACGAAACAGTAACAGACTTTGAAATTTACGTAAATCCTGATGCAATGGCAGAACTGAATCTGAATGTTGCAGTGGAAGGTGCAAAAGATGTAACAGCAGAATAAAACTTTCTGCATAGAAAGAGGTTGTAACTATGATGGATTTGATTATCAGTACGGCGACGCAGGGCTTTATTTATGCCCTGCTCTCCTATGGTATCTATATTACATATAAAATTCTGGATTTTCCCGATCTGACTGTAGACGGCAGTTTTCCTCTGGGGGCAGCCATTACAGCGGTGCTTCTGGTGAATGGCATGAATCCCTTTGTGGCAATGCTTGCAGCGATCCTTGTGGGGGCTGTGGCTGGTCTGGTCACAGGTATCATCCATGTGAAATTTGGTGTAAGAGACCTGCTGGCAGGGATCATTACTATGACAGCTCTGTTCTCCATCAATCTTCAGATTGCAGGCTCTAATCTGGCGGTGGAACGTGCCATCGACACGATCTTTACTTCCGGTCCTATCATGGCGATCATGGGAAATTCTTCCCTGATGCTGCGCAAATTTGTGATGTCTCTGATCGTGGCAGTGATCTTCAAGCTGATCCTTGACTGGTATCTGTCTACAAAGAGCGGAATGCTGCTGAGAGCTGTTGGCGATAACAGCACACTGGTAACTACACTGGCAAAAGACAAGGGTCCCGTAAAAATCCTTGGTCTGGTGATCGCAAATGCATTGGTGGCTTTGTCCGGCGCGATGGTCTGCATGGAACAGAGAGCCTTCTCCAGCACCATGGGTACTGGTCAGATGGTGTTTGGTCTGGCAGCAGTCATCATTGGTACAACTCTTTTCAGAAAAATGAGCTTTGTGAAAGGTACAACGGCTGTTCTTGTGGGCAGCGTATTCTATAAAGCATGTATTCAGGTAGCGATCAGTCTTGGTCTGCCGGCAAACCTGATGAAACTGGCAACAGCGGTGCTGTTCCTGCTGGTTCTGGTATTGGGCAGCAGAGAGAAAGGCGGTGCATCTCGTGCTTGAGTTAAAAAATATTACTAAAATTTATAATAAAGGTACGATTTCCGAAACCTGTCTGTTTGATAATTTCAATCTGGAAATTCCCGACGGCGAATTTCTCTCTATCGTAGGCAGTAACGGCAGCGGCAAGACTTCCATGCTGAATATCATCTGCGGTAGTATTCCTGTTGAAGGTGGAGAAGTGCTGATCGCAGGAGAAAATATTGCAAAGATGAAAGACTTTCAGAGATACCGCACCATTGGGCGTGTCTATCAGGACCCTTCTCTGGGAACCTGCCCCAATCTGACTATGTTGGAAAATATGTCCTTAGCAGATAATAAAGGGAAGCCCTTTGGTCTGGGCAGAGGCATCAATAAAGCAAGGGAGAATTATTATAAAGAACAGCTTTCCATTCTGGGATTAGGACTCGAAAATAAAATGCACGTAAAATTAGGTGCGCTTTCCGGCGGTCAAAGACAGGCGGCGGCATTGATCATGTCTACGCTGACGCCGATCAAATTCCTGATTCTGGATGAGCATACAGCGGCACTTGACCCGAAAACAGCAGATATTATTATGGAGCTGACAGGGAAAGTGGTAAAAGAAAAACAGATCACGGCTATGATGGTTACACATAACCTGAGATATGCTGTGGAATACGGAAGCCGTCTGATCATGATGGATAAAGGTCATATTGTCATGGACAGAGGCGGAGAAGAAAAACAGAATACAAAAGTAGATGATATTCTGGATGTATTCACAAAAATCAGTATTGAATGCGGGAATTAAAAAACAGGTGCGGCAAAGGTCGCACCTGTTTTCATTTGGAATATTATTTAAATCGTTTGGGTTTATAATGTGTATGATGTGGTCTATGTTTGATTGTGCCGTGTTTGTGTCTGCGGTTTCCGGGGTATCTGCGTTTTCTGCGTCGGAAGTGCCCGATGGTACGGGTGATACAGAGCAGGACACAAAATGCGGCAATACAGATGATAAAGAGTTTGCCGATCTTTTTGAAAATGCCGAGAAGCGAGGCTTTCTCTGCGGCTTCGTGTTCTTCTGCCGTCATGGCGAAAACGTCCTTGTCTGCCTGTAGGGGGACAGTTTCCAGAACCTCACTGCCAAGCAGTATGGTCAGTGTGCCGAGCTGCTGTCCCTGTTTGACAGGTGCTTCCAGAGTATCGGGACAGTCTGCCTGAAAGGTCAGGGAAGAAGCTTGTGTGCCTTTGGGAACGGTGAGATAGACATCCGTGGCAGGGGAAGCAGTGATCTGTGCCAACTCTGTCGTTTTTTTCTTATAGGTTTCCG
>CALASU010000022.1 GCA_937888765.1 uncultured Clostridia bacterium
ATCGTTGGCAATTTTGTAAAGAAAATGCTCCAGGGCAAGTAATAATCAAAAAACAATGAGCCGCAGGCGTAAGCCTGCGGCTTTTTTCATGTTTTTTTAAAAATTGTTCTTCTTTTTGTACAATTTTGCTACAATATTCTGAAAAAATTACTGTTTTTTGAAAGCAGAGTATAAATTTCAACCAATAAAATAATTTTTTCGATGTGCTTCATCAAAATATTCGATATGTTATTGACAACCGGAACCAGAGTGCTATAATGCAGGTATTGATTCGATTTTATACGAATATTTATTCAGAAAATAAAAGGGTACAAAAGGAGTGGGTATATATGAAGATGAAGATGAAGATGAAGAAACTGGCTTATGCAATGGCGGCAGTACTGGCACTGGCAGGCTGTGGCGGCGGTGGGGCAGAACCCGCAGAAGAAAGCACAGCCGAAGCAAAGTATCAGATCGGGATTATTCAGCAGATGGAACATAATTCCCTGGATGAAGCTACAAAAGGCTTCCAGGATAAGCTGACAGAGCTGCTGGGAGATGAGGTTGCCTTTGACTATCAGAATGCACAGGGCGAACAGACAAACTGTACGACCATCTCCACAAAATTTGTTTCTGACGAAGTAGACCTGATTATGGCAAACGCTACAACTGCACTGCAGTCTGCGGCGGCTGCAACAGCCGATATTCCCATTGTGGGTACTTCCGTAACAGATTATGTGACAGCAGGCGTTGTTGATTCCAATGAAGCACCCGGCAGAAATGTAACAGGCGTTTCCGACCTGTCTGCAATCGAAGCACAGGTAGATGTGCTGTTGCAGTTCTGTGAAGACGATACAAAGATCGCAGTGGTATACTGTTCTGCAGAACCCAACTCCTTGTATCAGGCAGATCTGGCTGAAAAATATCTGAAATCCTTAAACAGAGAATATGCGGTATATACAGTAGCCGATTCCAATGAAATTCAGGCAGTTATGACAAATGTAGTCGGCGAATGCGGTGCTGTTTATATCCCTACAGATAATACACTGGCAAACAATATGGAAATCGTGAAGAATGTGACCGTTCCCGCAGGGGTTGTTTCCTTTGCGGGTGCAGAATCCATGTGTCAGATCGGTGCACTGTCTACTCTGAGCATCAGCTATTATGATCTGGGTATGAAAGCAGGCGAAATGGCATATGAAATTCTGGTAAACGGTGCAAACCCTGCCGAAATGCCGATAGAATTTGTTGATGAAGGTATCACTCCCAAATATAATGCTGCAATTGCAGAAGAACTGGGTGTAACCGTTCCCGAAGGCATGACAGCAGTGGAAGCGGCAGAATAATTGAGGAAACTATTTTTTTACAGAGAATAAAATAGAATAACGGAGCCCCTCAAAAGGCTCCGTTTTCATTGACAAAAGATTGTTTGGAAAACAAAAGAACTGACAAAAAACAAAAGATAAAACATTTAAAAAACAAGAAGTGAGAAAAACGTTTGAAGGAGGAATTGCCAATGGAGATTATGGCATTATTGAAAGCCCTGCCCGGCTCTGTGGCACAGGGTCTGATCTGGGGGATTATGGCGATTGGGGTATATGTGACCTATAAGGTACTGGATTTTGCGGATCTGACGGTAGACGGCAGTATCGCAACGGGCGGTGCAGTTGCGGTTATGCTGATGTTATCGGGACAGAATGTATATGTAGCATTGATTGGTGCGGCGATTGCGGGAATGCTGTCTGGACTTGCAACAGGGATTTTCCATGTTATTTTCGGGATTCCGGGGATTCTTGCGGGCATTCTGACACAGCTTGGTCTGTATTCTGTGAATATGCGTATTCTGGGAAAATCCAATCAGGCGATCAGTGTAGATAAATATGATCTGATTCTGAGTCTGAGAGATATCCCTCATGCAATTCTGGTTTCTGCTGTTTTCTGTGCGGTACTGATTGCGCTGATGTATGGCTTCTATGGCACAGAAATCGGGCGTGCATTCCGTGCGACAGGGAACAATGAAAAAATGGCGCGTGCACAGGGTGTTGATACCAGCCATATGAAAATGATCGGTCTGATGATTTCCAATGCACTGGTTGCACTGGCTGGTGGTCTGTATGCACAGTATCAGGGCAATGCGGACGTAAATATGGGCCGTGGTGCAATCGTAATCGGTCTGGCGGCGGTCATCATCGGCGGCGTTCTGTTTGACAGATTTTTCTATAACAACTATGCCCTGCGTATGCTTGGCGTTGTGTTTGGTGCGATCATTTACTTTGCAGTTATCGCCATTGTACTGTGGCTGGGTCTGGAAACAACAGATATGAAACTGATCAGTGCGCTGATTGTAGCACTGTTTCTGGCTCTGCCTTACATGAAAGGCAAATATGCAGAAAGCCATGTAAAGAGAGGAGGCGGCAAGAATGCTTGAGTTAAGAAATATTTATAAAACATTCAACCCCGGCTCTCCGAATGAAAAAAGAGCCTTGAACGGCGTGAATCTGACACTGGAAGAGGGCGATTTTGTAACAATTATCGGCGGCAACGGTGCGGGGAAATCGACCACACTTAACGCGATTGCGGGGGTATGGCCTGTGGATTCCGGCTCTATCATCATTGACGGCGAAGATGTGACCAAACTGCCTGAGCATAAACGTGCGGCTTATCTGGGGCGTGTATTTCAGGACCCTATGAACGGTACCGCAGGGGATATGGAAATCGAAGAAAATCTGGCGGTAGCAAAACGCCGTGGTACAAAACGTACCCTCAGATGGGGCATTACCAATAAAGAAAGAGAAGAGTACAAAGAACTGCTGAAAATGCTGGATCTGGGTCTGGAAACCCGTCTGCGGGCGAAGGTTGGTCTGCTCAGCGGCGGCCAGAGACAGGCGCTGACACTCCTGATGGCTACGCTGAAAAAGCCGAAACTGCTCTTATTGGACGAACACACAGCGGCACTTGACCCCAAGACAGCGGCAAAGGTTCTGGAAATTTCCGATAAGATCATCGCAGAAAACAATCTGACGGCTCTGATGGTAACCCACAATATGAAAGATGCCATTGCACACGGTAATCGTCTGATTATGATGTGGGACGGCAAAGTGATTCTGGATATTAGAGGGGAAGAAAAGAAAAATCTGACTGTGAATGATCTGCTGAAACAGTTTGCAGTGGCAAGCGGCAAGGAATTTGCCAACGACAGGGCACTGCTTGGATAATACATACAGAAAAAACATCTTTCAAACTTGTTTTGAAGGATGTTTTTTTATTGCAGAAAAAGGACAAATTCTAGTTTTTATGGATAGGGCATACCGTTGAATAAATGGGGGTGGCAGGAATGGGACTGCGGAAAAATGTCACGGAAGCACTGGAACTGCCAAAGGAAATCATGCTGAACCTTCCGCTGATTTCGCTGATTGGGCGGGAGGAAGTGACAATAGAAAATTATAAGGGGATCCTGGAATACAGTGAGGATGTGGTGCGCATCGGCACGGCGGCAGGGGTGTTTCGGATGCGGGGCAGAAACTTCTGTCTGAAACAGCTGACGGCAGAGTGTCTGGTGGTGACGGGAAGTGTCGAAAGTATGGAGTTTTTAACATAGTCGTACTTGCTTAGGGAGAGGATTTTGTTGCTGGCATTATGGTATTATTTACAGGGATATGTTATGATAAAGGCGAAAGGCTTTTCTGTCTGGCGGTTTATGAATCTGGCAGCATTTCGGGGGATTCCTCTCTGGGATGTGGCCCAGGAGGGGGCGGGAATGAAGCTGAAAGCCCCCAGAAGCAGTATGGCTGTGCTGGAAGCCTGTGCGGAGAAAACAGGCTGTACACTGGAGATTCTGGGCTGGGGCGGACTGCCTGTCTTTCTGCGGCGATTTCGTAACAGACAGGCTTGGACGGCAGGGCTTTTTCTGTTTGCGGCAGGGCTGTATCTGCTTTCTTCTTTTGTCTGGATGATCGAAGTGGAGGGCAATGAACGCCTTTCTGAACAGGAGATTCTGACAGCCTGCAAGGAGATGGGACTGCATCCCGGTGCATGGAAGCGCAATGTGGATACAGAAGCCATTACAGAGGGACTGTTACAGGGCTTTTCTGATCTTTCGTGGGTCAGTGTGGGCATTCGGGGAACGGATGCCAAAATCAAGCTTGCGGAAACGATAGAAAAGGCTGAAAAAATTGATAAACAGACGCCTGCGGACATCATTGCCACAGCTGACGGTGTGATCGTACAGCTGACGGCAGAACGCGGAACGCCGCTTGTGCAGGCGGGAGATGTCGTGAAAAAAGGAGATATCCTGATCTCCTCCGAGCTTCTGATCGGCGTGGAGGGGGAAGTACAGCATACGGACTATACAGCGGCAGAGGGGACGGCAACCGCCCGTATCTGGCAACGGCTGACAGAAGAAATGCCGCTTGTGTATGAGGAAATCCGCTATACGGGGAAAGAAGCGGAGAACCATGTGCTGTTAATCGGAGAAAAGGAATGGGATGTACTGCATCCCGATACCTCGATGCAGTGGGAAAAAGAAGTGGTGTGGAAAAAGCCGCTTGCCATCGGGGATTTTACATTGCCTTTGCAGTGGAAAAAGGAATACTGGAAATCCTATGAAATGCTGCAGGAAGAGCGTACTGTAGAGGAGGCAAAAACGCTTCTGGAAGAAATTTTAAGAAAAAAGGCAGAGAATTTTCTTAGTCCTTACGGTACAATAGAAAACATAGAAATCAGATTTGAAGAATATGCCGATTGTGTCCGTGCTGAGGCGGAGCTGACGCTGACAGAACAGATCGGGCAGAAGCGGGAAAGAAATCTGGAAAACGAAACCGCTTTGCAGAATGAAGAAAATCTGAACCATTCGGAAGCAGAAAAGAATTCCGCAGAATAAAGAGAATTTTCTGTAAATTTCATAGATTTCATGGAAAGGAAAGAAATAAATGGAACAATTTGAAAGAACGATGCAGATGGACAATCGTATCATTCTGCCTGTATTCGGGCAGTTTGATGCCAATATCAAAAAAATTGAAAAGGCCTGTGATGTGCGTATCGTCAACCGCGGCGATGATGTGAAAATCGCAGGGGAAGAAAAAAATGTGCATAAGGCATGGAATGTGATGCACTCTCTTTGTGCACTGGCAAGAAAGGGCGAGGAGATCACAGAACAGAATCTGGAATATTTCCTCTCCTCCGCAGAAGAAAACGACCTGAAGGAACTGGAAAAGGTTTATGATGATCTGATTTGTATTACGGTAAACGGCAGACCGCTGAAGCCAAAAACACTGGGGCAGAAAAAGTATGTGGATTTAATCAAGAATAATACCATTGTATTCGGCATTGGCCCCGCAGGTACAGGAAAAACCTATCTGGCGATGGCAATGGCGATTACTGCGTTTAAGAATAATGAAGTCAACCGCATCATTCTGACTCGTCCCGCCATTGAAGCAGGGGAAAAGCTGGGCTTCCTGCCCGGTGATTTACAGCAGAAGGTAGACCCCTACCTGCGTCCCCTGTATGATGCCCTGTATGAAATCATGGGTGCGGAAAACTTTATGAAAAATATGGAAAAGGGTCTGATTGAGGTAGCACCTCTGGCATATATGCGTGGGCGTACGCTGGACAATGCTTTTATCGTACTGGATGAAGCCCAGAATACCACACCCGAGCAGATGAAGATGTTTCTGACCCGTATTGGCTACGGCTCTAAGGCAGTCATCACAGGCGACGTAACACAGATCGACCTTGCGGACGGCAAGCGAAGCGGACTGACAGAAGCGACAAAGATCCTTGCCGGCATTGAGGGCATCGGACAGATTACGTTGACAAACAAAGACGTTGTGCGTCATCCTCTGGTGCAGAAGATTATCCTTGCATATGAAAAGTTTGAGAATAAGAAACGAGGCGAGCAGAATGGAAAACAGGAAAGCAAGCTGGATGGAAAGAAAGAACATAAGTATTTCCGAAGATAACACTGCCAGAAAGGGACTCCTGTTTGCAATCGCATTTCTGCTGACCCTTGTCTGTATTTTTACAGGGTCTTATACAGAGGAACTGAATACCGTACAGGTAGGATCTGTGGCAGAAAAGCGGTATGTAGCCATGCAGGATGCCGTGGATGAGGTTATGACAAACCGCCTGCGGGAAGCGGCGGCGGAGAGTGTCGGGCCGATTTATGAAAAGGATGCCTCTGCGGAAGAAAACAGCCGTACGGCAGTGCGGGAAACCTTTCAGGAAGTCAACACAGTGCTTTCTTCTCTGAAAGAGGGGGAAACGCTTTGGGAGAAAATACAGGAAACCAGTTTGAAACTGCCTGTGCTGGTATCGGCAAAGCAGGTATCTGCGTATGAAAATCTGAAAAAGGAAGAACGTACCCTTTTTATGGAAGACTGTATCGCAGTCATGCAGGAGATCTATGAACAGGGTATCACTGCCGATGCACTGGAAAAAAGCAGAGAACAGGCAAAAGAAAACTTTGCGGCAACAGAATGGAACAGTTCCCTGCAGGAACTGGCAGGCGTTCTGTTTTCTGCGGCACTGGAGCCGAATCTGTTGCCTGATGAAGAAGCTATGGAAGCCGCCAGAGAGGAAAAACGCAGAGAAGTTTCTGATGTCATGGTGCGTAAGAATCAGAAAATCGTTGATGAAGGCGAGATCATCACACAGGATATTTATGATCGACTGGTCGGTCTGGGGCTGGTTGGCAAAGCGGACTATCAGGCGGGAATGTTTCCGTTGTTTGGCAGTTTTATCATGGTCAGCCTGCTGTTTGCGGCAGTATATCTGTTTTTCCTTTGGGGAAAAGGAAAAACTGTGGTATTAAAGCAGAATGAGATCAAAATGCTGTTTACTGTCTATGTGATGATGCTGCTGCTTTTGCGGGCAACGGCACATTTTACAAATTTCGCGCTGATTCCTCTGGGGCTGTTTTCCATGCTGCTGAGCATTCTGATCGGCAGAAGAATGGCTCTGATTATGAATACGCTTTTCTGTATCATCGGCTGTTTTATATTCAACGGCGATGAGCGTTTTCTGATGTATACTCTTTTGGTGGGGACACTGGGGGCGGTACTGATTCAGAAAACAGAACAAAGACAGTATGTTGTGCGGGTAGCGGCGGCAATGGGGGCAGTCAGTTTCCTTTCCATGCTGGCAGTCGGGTTGTTTTTTGGCAACGGCTATTCTAAAGAACTGTTGACAGAAAGTGCTGCTGGAGCGTTAATGGGCATGATTTCCGTGATTCTTACCGTAGGCAGTCTGCCGTTCTGGGAAGCGACATTTGATGCAAATACGCCCTCACGTATGCTGGAGCTGACAAATCCAAACAACGACCTGCTGCATCGGCTGATGCTCGAAGCACCCGGTACATATCACCATAGTCTGATTGTGGCAAATCTGGCGGAAACAGCCGCTTACGAAATCGGTGCAAATACGGCACTGGCAAGAGCGGGGGCATATTATCATGATATCGGAAAGCTGAAAAAACCACAGTATTTTTCGGAAAATCAGGCGGGCTTCAATCCCCATGATACCCTCAGCCCTGAGGAAAGTGCGGCAATCATCACGGCACATCCGCATGATGGGGTAGGGCTTGGGATTTCTGCAAAGCTGCCCAAGACCATTCTGGACATCATTCGGGAGCACCACGGGACAAGCCTTGTGAAATTCTTTTATTTTAAGGCATTGAAAGAATATGGAGCGGAAAATGTAAAAGAAACGGATTACCGTTATAAGGGCGTCATTCCTTCCAGTCGGGAATCTGCCATCGTAATGCTTGCGGATACGGTAGAGGCAGCGGTGCGCTCCATGCTGGGCGGCGGCAAGACCTTGCAGGATGCGGAAGATGTTGTAAAAACGCTGATGAAGGACAAGCTGGATGACGGACAGCTTGACCAGAGCGGTCTGGCAATTCATGAGCTGGAAACGATTCGTATGGCGTTTCTGGATGTGTTTCACGGGATGTACCACGAAAGGGTAGCATATCCGAAGCAGGAGGAAATCAAGGAAGCGGCAAAGAAACCCTCGGAAAAAACAGCCGAAGCACAGGAAGAAAACAGGAAAAACGAAGAAAAAGAACAGGAAAACAGAGAGGAAGAAAACAGTGACAATACTGATTGATAACAGAATAGACGAAGAACTGTCTGCTGAACTGGAAGCGGCAATCTGCAAAGCGGCGGAAGAATCTCTGAAATATGAAGGCTTTGAAGAAAGCTGTGAGATCAGCGTTTCCATTGTGGATAACGAAGAAATCAGACAGATCAATAAGCAGTTCCGCAACATCGACAGAGCAACAGATGTGCTAAGCTTTCCCATGCTGACATTTGCAGAGGGCGAAGTGGCAGAGCGTAATGAAAACGACGAAATCATTCTGGGGGATATTATCATTTCTCTGGAAAGAGCCAGAGAGCAGGCGGAGGAATACGGACATTCTCTGCTTAGAGAGATTGCTTTTCTGACAGCACACAGTATGCTGCATCTGTTGGGATATGACCATATGACACCGGAAGAAGAAGCAGATATGTTCGGCAGACAGAAGGAAATTCTGCTGCAGGCAGGTTTTCCCAGAGTATAAAAAAGAGAGAGGACGGAGGAACTATGACAAATCAGGAACTGGTAGCACTGGCAAAGGAAGCGATGAAAAACGCATATGTACCCTATTCCAAGTTTCAGGTAGGGGCGGCACTGTTGGCGAAGGACGGCACAGTGTTTAAGGGCTGTAATATCGAAAATGCGTCTTACGGGGCAACAAACTGCGCAGAGCGTACAGCGATCTTCAAAGCGGTTTCCGAAGGTGTGAAGGAATTTGAAAAGATTGCGGTTGTGGCAAGCAGCGGGGATTATGCTTCTCCCTGCGGTATTTGCAGACAGGTGCTGTTTGAATTTATGCCTGACGGCGAAGTCATTCTGGACAGCGATGAAAAAGGTATGGTAACATATACAGTCAGAGAGCTGCTGCCTATGGGCTTCAATAGTTCTGATATTAAGTAAAGCAGGTGAGGGTATGGCAGAAAAAAGCTGGGAAACCCTTGAAAATGCCTGTTATTCCTGTCAGAAATGCAGGCTGTGGGAAATGCGGACGAATGTAGTTATTGGTAAGGGCAACCGCAACGCTGATATTCTGTTTATCGGCGAGGGCCCGGGACAGCAGGAAGATCTGCAGGGCTTGCCGTTTGTGGGCCCTGCGGGACAATTACTGGATAAAATGCTGGCAAGTGTGGGACTTTCTCTGGACGATGTGTATATTGCCAATGTGGTGAAATGCCGTCCGCCCGGAAACCGTGACCCGCATGAGGATGAAAGACAGGCGTGTCTGAATTATCTGCGGTATCAGCTGATGCTGATTCAGCCGAAGATTATTGTATGTCTGGGGCGTGTGGCGGCAACGACCATTCTTGACCCGGAATTTAAGATTACACGCCAGAGAGGGCAGTGGATCGAGCGAAAGGGTTATCATATGATTGCGACCTATCACCCGTCGGCACTGCTCAGAGATGAAACAAAGAAACGCCCTGCGTGGGAGGACATGAAAGCGATTCGGGCAAAACTGGATGAAATAAGAAAACCTTGAGGGCTTTGCCCTCAAACTCCCAGCAGGGAAATAATTTCCCTGCACCCTTATACGCAAAAGCATTTGCTTTTGCCAAAAAATAATAAATCAGATAGATACTATAGGAGGTTATAAAATTATGGAACAGCTGAAAGGCATCGAAGCGTTAAAAGCGAGATTTGCAGATGTGGAAGTAAAACCCAATGCAAGAACAATGGAAGAAGTGGTGGAATACATCGAAAAGAACTGGGATGCATTCCGTGTAAAAATTACAGAAAGCGAACTGATGGCGCATTATAAAGCGGCGTGTGAGTTTGCGAAGGTTATGGGCAAGGATGTAACAAACTTCCAGGATGATATCAGAAGATACCGTCTGCCTCATACAAATAAACTGCATGTAGTTCTGGGTATGAATTCCGAATATATGACAGCAGAAAGCGGCATGAAATACTATCATCAGCTGTGCCTGATCAAAGGTCTGACACAGGAAGACATTGATACAAAGAATGAAAGATGGCTGCAGTATATGCTGCTGCTGGAAATGCAGAAGGACTGGGAAGAAAAGGATAAAATCTTCCTCGAAGAACAGGAAGCAATGAGAAAAGAAAGAGAGGAAGCACTGAAATGAGCAAATTCCATTCCGGCTTTGTTTCTCTGGTAGGCAGACCCAATGTGGGCAAATCCACACTGATGAACTGTCTGATCGGGGAAAAGATTGCCATTACTTCCCATAAACCCCAGACAACAAGAAACAAAATCACATCTATTCTGACAAAGGATGATTTCCAGTGCGTATTTCTGGATACACCGGGTATCCATAAAGCAAAATCCAAACTGGGTGAATACATGGTACGCTCTGCGGAAACAACATTCAATGAAGTGGATCTGGTGCTGATGCTGATTGAACCTACTACAGAGGTTGGCGCACAGGATCAGTATGTACTGGAAAGAATTAAAAATGTAAAAACACCCGTTGTACTGGTTATCAATAAAATTGATACGGTAGAAAGAGATACCCTGTTGGAAGTCATCGCAACGTACAGCAAGCTGCATGATTTTGCGGAAGTAGTGCCTATTTCTGCTATGAAGGACAGAAATACAGATGAACTGCTGGCAGTCATCAGAAAATATCTGCCCGAGGGCCCGCAGTACTTCCCCGGCGATATGGTAACAGACCAGCCCGAAAGACAGATTGCGGCGGAGATCATTCGTGAAAAAGCACTGTATCTCTTGCAGGATGAAGTACCCCATGGCATTGCGGTGGAAATCAACGGTATGAAAAAACGCCCCGATCAGGATATGGTGGACGTACAGGCGACAATCTACTGCGAAAGAGATTCCCATAAGGGTATCATCATCGGCAAACAGGGCAGTATGCTCAAACGCATCGGTTCTACAGCAAGATATGATATGCAGAGATTGCTGGGTTCTCCCATTTATCTGCAGCTGTGGGTAAAGGTAAAGAAAGACTGGCGTGACAGCGATTTCCTGCTGAAAAACTTCGGCTATGACAAGAAGAATATTTGATTCGAGGGGCATTGCCCCTCGAGCACCCCAGCAGGGGAATGATTCCCCTGCACCCCCGTATTCCACAAAACTATCGTTTTGTGGAAAGATTTTTACAGTATGCTAAAAAGCATCTTTCCACATCCTATGGATGAAAGGGGATGTACTATTTATGAATCAGACAGGACAGGTATACTGGCAGAAATTTTTACGGACGGGACAGATCGAGGACTATCTGCGGTATTGCAGGTATAATGAGCGGCAGGAGCCAAATCCCCGCCGCAGGATAGAGGAATCCTCACGGCATAAAAAATTTTATTAAAGAATAAGAAAGTAAGGAATCAGAAATGAGGTCGGCTATGAAAACAGAAAAGCTGCGTGGCATCATCATAGGAGAACAGACCAAAGGCGAGAGCAATAAACAGCTGATCGTACTGGCAAAGGGTGTCGGACGTGTGCTTTTGTCGGCAAGAGGGGCGAAGAATGCAAAAAGCAAGCTCCTTGCGGCAACACAGCTGTTTTGCTATGCCGACTTCGTTGTCTGTGAGGGCAGGGGCTTTTATTCCGTTAATCAGGCAGATCTGCTGAAAAGTTTTTATGGTCTGCGTCTGGATATGGAAAAGCTGGCAGAAGCGATGTATCTGGCGGAGCTGACACAGCGCACCTGCCCTGCGGATATGGTACAGGATGAGATTCTGGAACTGCTGTATTATGCCCTTTCCGTGATGGAAAAAGGGATTTTGCCGCCCAGGCTGATTTCCCGTATTTTTGAACTGAAGCTGTTACAGATTTCGGGGGTATTTGCACCCGAAGCCTGTGCAGTCTGTGAAGAAACGGAAAGCCCGCTGTATTTTGATGAACGGCTTGCG
>CALASU010000023.1 GCA_937888765.1 uncultured Clostridia bacterium
CGAGAGAATACCTTGAAAAGAATAATAGGTTAGGCACAGAACAGACAAAGACATACGAGGATCTTGTGGCTGCAGGTGTAAAAAATACACACGCATTTGATACGATTAACCGCATCCGACAGGAAGAGAAAGCGGCGAAGAAGCGAAGCCTGATTCGTGGCAGCCTTCTGAATGGGGAGCAGAAAGCGATTCTGTACAGGGACTTTATGACAGAGGAAGATAGTGCCGATGCGAAGATTCTGAAAACATTTGCGGGAACGGACCAGATCGGCGAGGTGGTGGACTGCCTGAGCTGGATGGCAGAGTATGATAGTAGCATTCCCAAGAGAAGTTCCATTTTGAATTCTGGGATGAGCGACTGGGCGAAGGAGTATGTTTATCTGGAGAAGCTTGCTGATGACAAAGAGAAGGAACAGAAGAGAATTGATGCTTTCAGAAGTGCAAAAATGAAGATCGATGATTACCTGAAGATCAAGAATAAATTTTCGCAGATTGATAAAAGCGTTGAGAATGACCAGAAGTACAGAACCATGAAGCAGTGGATGAAGGAGGAAGGATATTCGCAGCAGCAGTGGAATGTTGTGAATGATGCAATCGGATTCTGGATCACGATCAGGTTGAATCAGAAAAAAGCGGAAAAGACGAGATGGTAAGGACATAAATGTCGCTACCATGGAAAGGGTTTCCGAAATGGAAAGAATTGGAGTGGTTGTTGCAGAAAATGCAATGACCGCTTTTTTATTGTATTGATCGGAAGAAAATGATATAATTATAAAAACAGATTTGAAGATAGCAAGATTTGTTTTTTATATGCAATACTGAAGCGTTAGATTTTAAAAGACAAAAAAAAGAAAAGTGGCTTTTCAGCCACTTTTCTTTTTGTATCATGTGTATCGATGTCCCATTGAAGTATACTGTATCCATTAGCTTGTGCGGTTTCAATTACATGGTTATCATATTCTCCGAATGGCGGGCGGAACAGATCCATTTCAATCCCTGTCAGATTCTTTACCCGTTGATGACATTCCTGCAGTTCTTTTGTAATCTGTTCGGAAGAAAGCTGACTCATATGCGGATGCGTCATGGAATGGTTGCCGAGATCGTGTCCTGCTTTGGCAATTTTCCTGACTTCTTCAGGGTATTTATCTACCCAGTAGCCGCACAGAAAAAAAGTTGCTTTTACATCATTTTCTTCTAAAATACGGAGCAATTCATCTGTATCATCTGCCCCCCACGCGGCGTCAAAGCTGACAGAAATTTTGGGTTCATCCGTCTGTACACAATAAATTGGAAGTTTTCTTTCTGCAGAAGCAGAAATGATATTTGCAACCTTTGCAACAGCAGGCGGAAAGGAGAGTGCTGCTGAAGCCAAAAGCAATCCTGCCAGAGCAATTCCGCCGATCCATTTTTTTGAAATATGTATTGCTTTAAATCGTTTCATAAAGAAATCCCTCCGAAACCTTTTTATTACTCAATATATTGGTTTCGCAGGGAAAACAGAAGCAGTTTTATAACAGTATGTTACTTTTTACAGTCTTTGTCTTACCACTTCATACAGCAGCACCCCTGCCGCAATGGAAGCATTCAGGGATTCTGCCTGTCCGGGCATAGGGATTTTTACCCATGCATCGCACAGATCGGCGGCTTTATCAGAAAGCCCGCGGGCTTCGTTACCGATGATGAAGGCACACGCTTTCTGTAATTCTAACGCATAGGGATAGCGGTCGCCTTTCAGATGGGCGGCATACAGAGGGATGTTATGTGCTTTCAGTTGTGCAGACAGTTCGTTTAGATCGCTGTTCTGGAACACAGGCACATGAAACAGAGAACCCATGGTAGAGCGCAGAACCTTTGGATTATACAGATCTACACTGCCTTTGGAAAGGAAAACGGCATCTGCACCGCATGCATCGGCTGTACGGATGACTGTTCCCAGATTGCCGGGGTCGTTCAACTCCTCAGCTAGCAGGAAGAAAGGGCGTTTCTTCTGAAATACAGAGTACATATCCCAATCCAGTTTTTTGCAGACGGCAAGGATACCCTGCGGATTTTCGGTATCGCAGACGGAAGCGAAAAGAGCATCAGGCAGGAGCAGGGTTTCTGCACGTTTTTCATAAACAGAAACATCCTGTTCTGCGGCAAAACTTTCGCTTACGGCGAAGCATTCAATGGGAAAATTTGCAGGAATTTCACTGATAAAGCGCAGACCCTCTGCAACGAAAACGCCTTCCTTATCTCGGTTTTTCTTTATTTTCAGTCCGTTCAAGCGTTTGATCCACTTGTTGTCACGGCTTTCGATTTTTTTCATATTGTATTCACTCCCAGTTTTTTCTCTTGTTCTATCATATCTGTGAAAAGCATCCTTTGCAAGGGGAAAATGATGCAGTGTATGGTTTTTTATGGTATAATCAGTATAAATCTGATTGAAGGAGTGATCTTGAATGACACCACAGGAAAAAAGAAAAGAATTATTGTCTGCAACATTGCTGAAAAATCTGGAAAAACGCCACTTTGAAGCATACTACTGTCCTACAGCGGCAGAAGCAGTGGAAAAAGCCCTTTCCCTGATTCCCGAAGGCAGTTCTGTGACTTGGGGCGGTTCTATGACGATCCGTGATATGGGTCTGACAAAGGCTGTCAAAGAAGGAAACTATGAAGTAATCGACAGAGATACTGCAAAAGATCCCACAGAAATGAGAGAAATGATGCGCAAGGGTCTGCTGACAGACTATTATCTGACAAGCACAAACGCGATTTCTGAAGACGGTGTTCTGGTAAATATCGACGGTACAGGCAACCGCGTGGCTTCTATCTGCTTTGGCCCTAATAACGTGATTGTGTTGTGCAGTCTGAGCAAAGTGGCACAGGATGTGGATGCGGCGATCAAAAGAGTGCGTGGGTATGTAGCTCCCGTAAACAGTATGCGTTTTATGGGCAAAACCCCCTGTGCAGTAGACGGCGTATGCCACAACTGTACATCTCCTGAATGTATCTGCAATCAGGTACTGGTAACAAGAGTCTGCCGTCCTGCGGGCAGAATCAAAGTGATTCTGATTGGCGAAGAACTGGGTTTCTAACATTAAAAAAGCATTTCGCTTTGAACCGCCCCCCAAAAGTCTAACTTTTGGGGGGGCACATTACTTGGCGAAATGCTTTTTTAATTTAACGGTTCAGAAACCATACGGCAAAATTCAGAACAGCGGCGAAGCAGCACCACAACAGATAGGGAATCTGCAGTTTTGCGGCTGTTTTATTGACTTTGCCAAATGCCTGAATCATTCTGATAATCAGTCCGATCAGAAGCAGAAGCCAGAGAAAAGCAAAGAAATACTGATGCAGTCCAAAGAAAATGACGCTCCAGAAAAAGTTGACTGCAAGCTGTATGCCATATAAAAGCAAGGCTTTTCCTTTTTCGGGAGAGCGGGACTGCCACACCATTGCCGCACCGATCCCCATTAAGATATACAAAATCGTCCAGACAATAGGGAAAAGAGCTTCCGGCGGCGAAAAAAATGGCTTTTGCTGTGTTTCATAATAGGGCATTCCTTTTATGGTAAAAATAGCAGATAGCCCACCTACGGATAACGCAAGCAGAATCGAACTGAGATATGGAACATATTTTTTGATTTTCATTTACATCACCCGTTTTATACTATGCCCATTCTATGTGGTTTTATGAAAACCCTTTGCGGATACTTGCATTTTACAGCTATTCTGCTAAAATAAATAAGGAAATGTTTTTTAGAAAGAAGGAGAACGAAATGGAACAGGGAATTTTTCAGATCGGGCCTATCCGTCCGCCCAGTGAAGCGAACAGCCTGCTGCTGCGTGTGACAGTGAACTGCCCTTGGAATAGATGTAAATTCTGTATGCTGTATAAGAAATACGACTTCCATACACGTCCTGTAGAGGATGTAAAAAAGGATATCGATACAATGGCTGAAATTCGTGACCAGATCCTGGCGCACTGCAAAGACGGCGAATGGGATATGGTGGCTGTGAATCAGGAATACCAGCAGCTGACAAGCGATGATGCACGCTGGTGCTATCAGATGGTTTTCCGCTGGCTGACAGAAGGCGACAGACAGGCAATCTTCCTGCAGGATGCGAATACTCTGTGTTTAAGACCTGACTGGCTGGCAGAAATCATTCGCTATGTGCGTGTAAGACTGCCTGAAATCAAACGTATCACATCCTACGGCAGAGCGAATACGCTGGCAAAGATCAGCCCAGAGGATTACAAAATGCTGAAAGAAGCGGGGCTTGACAGAATTCACTCCGGCTATGAATCCGGTTCTGACAAGGTACTGGCTCTGATTGAAAAGGGCTGTACACAGGAAGAACAGATCATCGGCGGCAGAAAGGTAAGAGAAGCGGGTATCGAGCTTTCTATTTATTTCATGCCCGGCGTTGGCGGCAGAGAGCTTTCTGATGATAATGCAATCGAAACAGCAAAAGTTATCAATGCGGTAAATCCTAACTTTGTGCGTCTGCGTACATTTGTACTGCGTACAGGTTCTCTGATGGAAGAAGTAAGGGATGCAGGCGGCTGGACAGAAGGCAGAGATATGGAAAAACTGCTGGAAATCCGCAAACTGCTGGCACATATCGACCCTGCAAAGGCTAATGGCAAGATCACAAGTGACCATATCATTAACCTGTTACAGGAAGTAAGCGGGGATATGGACACAGACCTGCCCTGGATGCTGGAATATATTGATTCTTTCCTTGCACTGCCCAAACTGGAACAGAGAAAATACCAGCTGGCACGCCGTATGGGCTTCCCTCTGGACTGGAAACAGCTGTATCGTATGCGGGAAAGTGACCGTCTGATCATTGAAGATCTGGCAAAAAATATCGTAGATGAAGATGCATGGGAAGCAAAACTGCATACCTATATGGATCATTATATTTAAAAGGAGGCAGGAAATATGGAATTTGCAGAACTGAATATGCAGACTTTTATGACAGGGATTGTTCCTGCAATCATGATTTTCTTTCTGGTGTTTTTCAATATCAGAAAAATGCAGAAGCAGGCGAAAATCATGAAAGAAATGCATTCCTGTGATGGGAAATGTGCGGGCTGTCACAGCGGGGCAACTTGTACTTCTGCCCAGAAAAAAGAAACAGAACTGAAATAAACAGCGGCCCCAATTCGTTTGGGGCTGTATTTTTGTATATAAAATTGTCGACACTTGACAGTCAGCCTATTTGATACTAAACTAAAAAAGATGAGCTGTAAAAAAATAAGTATGATTTTGGAGGATGATTTTTTTGGAAATCATAGCTGGTTTAATTGTATCGGTAGCCGTCAATTTTTATCTTTTTTGGAAGCTGATGAAGATTCGGGAAGCGGCGCTGGAAAATACGGTAACGGAAGAAGAAATCCGTCAGATGGTGGATGCAGGGGAAGACAGCGGCAGCATCGACGAAAACGAGAAAGAAATGATCAATAACATTCTGGAGCTGCGTAAAATTTCTGCAGGGGATATTGCGACCCACAGAACAGATATTGTTGCCATTTCCAAGGATGCCGCACTGGAAGAGATTATGACAGTACTGCAGGAAGAAAAATATTCCCGTATTGTGGTATATAACGAAAATATTGACGATATTATCGGTGTGCTTCATGTAAAGGATCTGATGAAATATATTCTGGCAGATATCAAGCGTATGGAGGATGCAAACTTCCATATGGAAGAACTGCTGATGGAGCCTTATTTTGTCCCTTTCTCGAAAAAGGTA
>CALASU010000024.1 GCA_937888765.1 uncultured Clostridia bacterium
GACAAGACCGTTTCCCGGGGTACTGCAGGAAGGGGATACAGGTATTGGGGTGCGCTCTTTGCAGTATTATCTGGCTGTGATCGCCTATTTTACGGAAGCTGTGCCTGGTGTTGCGGTTGATGGGGTATTTGGCAGACAGACGACAGAGGCGGTACAGGCGTTCCAGCGGCTTTCGGGGTTGACACCTGACGGTATCGTGGGAAGAAATACGTGGAATTTTCTGGAGCAAGCATATCAGGATGTGCTGAATATCTTCCCGACAGGGCTGCTGCAAGGACGTGCGAGGATCTACCCCGGTTATTTCCTTTCTTTGGGGATGGAAGGGCAGGATGTGCGGGATCTGCAGACATATCTCAGGGGAATTGCGGAATATACGGGCATCATTCCTGCCATCGAGGTAACAGGGGTGTTTGACGAAGCAACACGGGATGTAATCGCCACCTTGCAGGCACAGAATGACATCCCTGCTACGGGGAATGTGGGCCCTGTAACATGGAATCTCATTCGGCGGCTGTATGATGCAAGATAAAAAAGATTTTTTTGGAGCACTCTGTTCTCCGAGCCCCCTGCAAGGGGGGTGTCAGGCAGTTTCCCTTTGGGAAAACGACTTTGCCGCCGCCTTAATCTTGGCGGTGCCTATGCCCCTCGACCCGATATGACAAAAGCATTTGCCTTTGCAGAAAGACGGAAACATACGAAAAAAGCCTCCACATATATATGTGGAGGCAATATCAGTTTGCAGGGAAAGGATTTCCCTGCTGAGGACTTGGGGCAGAGCCCCCAAGGTCTTATTTGTTTTCTTCTTCGTCCTCGTCATCTTCCCAGTCTGCGGGGTCGAATTCACCGAAAGCGGAGGTCAGGAAGGCTTCCATGTCATTCAGTTGATTCATCTGTTCCCCCATTTCATCCAGAACATTTTCCACCTTGTTCAGGTATTTGTTCATTTCGGGAGAGATGGGTTCTTCTTCGCCTTCTTCAGCGGAAATGGTTTCTACGGCGGGAGCTTCAGCTGTTTCAGCAGCTTCTTCTGTTACTTCTTCAGCAGTCACTTCTGCTTCCATTTCTTCCGGATCGTCCAGGTCGATATCGTCCCAGTCTTCTTCATTGCGGTTTCTGCGTTCTTTCAGTCTTTCGCGGTAAGCTGCCATATCTTCTTTCCATTCGTTTGCTTTTTCAGTCATACGGAAAGCCGCTGCACGCATTTTAGGCTGCAGATCGTCAGCCTTGTCTGCGAATTTTTCGGACATACGGAAAGCTGCTGCACGCATTCTGGGCTGCAGATCATCTGCTTTGTCTGCAATTTTGTCTGCTGCACTCTTTACTGTGGGGTGTTCTGTTACTGTTTTTGCCGCAGAGTTCAGTGCCGCACCTGCTTTTTCCAGCATACTGTTCATTCTGCCTGCAGTTTCTTTTTCTACTGCTGCTGCACCGTTATGGATTGCTGCCAGCAGGCGTTCTGCTTCGTCTACGTTGATGATGCCTTTTTCCAGCATACTCAGGATTGCCAGTCTTTCTTCTTTCATAGGTTTTGCCTCCTTAGCTTTTTCTTCACAGTTTATGCGAAGGATATATTCTTCGGGTCTGTCTGTTTTTCTGCCGAACGCATACAGAATGCTTTCTACGATACGGCGGCTTGCCTGTCCATCGCCGAAGGGGTTCTTTGCCTGTGCCATTTTTTCATATTCGGCTTCGTTATCCAGCAGTTCTTTTGCCATTGTGTAGATGGTTTCTTCTTCTGTGCCTGCCAGCTTCAGTGTGCCGGCATCTACGCCCTCGGGGCGTTCTGTCACATTTCTCAGTACCAGTACGGGTTTGCCCATGGAAGGTACTTCTTCCTGCAGGCCGCCGCTGTCTGTCATTACGAAGAAGGAACGGCACATCAGATTGTGCATATCCTTCAGATCCAGAGGGTCTGTCAGATGGATGCGGTCATTGCCGCCGAGGATTTCGTGTACAGGTTCTACAACAGCGGGGTTTTTATGCACAGCATATACCACTTCCACATCGGGGTATTCTTCCACAAGACGTTTTACTGCATGGCAGATATTTCTGAGGGGTTCGCCCAGATTTTCTCTTCTGTGGGCTGTCATGGCAATGACACGTTTGTTTTTGAAGTCGATTTTATTCAATTCGTCTACTGTGAAGGTATAGTCGTCTTCAATTGTATGCGCCAGTGCATCAATGACGGTATTGCCTGTGATGAAGATACCGTCTGCGCCGATGTTTTCTTTCAGCAGATGTTCCTTTGCCAGCGGTGTGGGGGCAAAGTGCAGGTCTGTCAGTGTGCCTGTCAGCTGGCGGTTCATTTCTTCGGGGAAGGGCTGGTACTTATCGTAAGTACGCAGACCTGCTTCAACGTGACCGACCTTGATCTGGCAGTAGTACGCCGCAAGTGCGCCCGCAAATGTAGTGGAAGTGTCACCGTGCACCAGAACGATGTCGGGCTGTTCTTCTTTCATGACTTCTTCCAGACCTGTCAGTGCTCTGGTTGTGATGCCTGCAAGTGTCTGTCTGGACTGCATGATATTCAGGTCATATTTGGGATGCAGGTCGAAGATTTCCAGAACCTGATCCAGCATTTCTCTGTGCTGTGCAGTTACGCAGACGATGCTTTCAATTTCGTTGTGTTTTTCGAGTTCTTTTACCAGAGGGGCCATTTTAATGGCTTCGGGTCTGGTGCCGAACACGCTCATAACTTTGATTTTTTCCATAATCATTCTCCTTTTCTTTCTGAGGACGCTGTTCTCAGACTCCTGCCAAGGGGATCATCCCCTTGGAACCCGATACACAGAAACGTGTACACGTTTCTGCAAATAGGGGTCTGGGGTATGATACCCCAGCGGGGAGGTGGGGCAGAGCCCCACGGTCTTTTATTTAATTTCGTTGGTGATACTGCCGATGCCTACGATTTCGCATTTCACAACGTCGCCTTTGTTCAGGAATTTAGGTGGTGTGAAGCCCATACCAACGCCTGCGGGTGTACCCATGGCGATGATTGTGCCCGCCTGCAGGGTCATGCCCTGAGAAAGCTGGCTGATTACCTTTGCGATGCCGTTAATCATCAGTTCTGTATTGCTGTCCTGTCTGCGTTCGCCGTTTACATAGGAGCGAATCGGCAGGGCGGGGGGATTTTCAAATTCATCTTTTGTTACGATCCAGGGACCGATGGGGGTAAAGTCGTCAAGGCTCTTGCCGAAATACCACTGTTTGTGTGCTGTCTGTAAGTTTCTTGCACTGATATCATTCAGTACAGTATAACCGAATACATAGTCAAACACATCTGCCTCTGCTACGTTTTTTGCATCTTTGCCGATGACTACTGCAAGTTCTGCTTCATAGTCCAGACTGTCCACAATGTCGAAATGCCCGTCAATAGGTTCGCCGTCGGCGACTGCACGATTGACACGCTTGGAAAAGTAAATGGGCTGGGGACGGTCGCCGCCGAATGCTTCCTGATGGAAGCGGGCAGATTCTTCTGCGTGCGCATAGTAATTGATGCCCAGACAGATCACATCCTGCTTGGGATGAGGGATCGGAGAAAGGATTTTTACCTTCTCTGTGGGAATTCCCTGCATCAGTTCTTTGTTGCGTTTCAGATGCTCTAATTGCTTTTCTGTCAGTGTTTCCAGAAAGCTGTTCATATCTGAGGAAGTACAGCCTAGAAAATGTATAGGTACAATCTCCAGACCGTTATCCTTCAGGATGCCTACAGCAGTTTCGCTGCCGTGGCTGTATGTCAGAAATTTCATTGTTGTTCCCTCCAATTCGTTTGTAAGGTACATATTTCTATTTATGATACCATAAAAGCGTCATTTCGCAAAGGAAAAAAGAGGTCTTTCGCTATCTGTATACATGATACTGTACGCTTAATCACTTACGCTGATTGATTTGCATAAATATGCAATAAAATTTGAATTATTCAAAAAAATACTGACAAAAAAAGAGGGCTCTTTTATATTTTTTTCGAGAATATGTACAAATTGCAGTATCCTTGGGATTTCTTTATAATTTATGGTTGATTTTTCTGAAACGGTTATGTATAATCCGTTTATAAAATTCATTCGAAAAAATAACAGTTTTTTATAAATCGTTGTTTTGTACTAAGGAGGAAAATCATCATGGCAAAAGAAAAAATCGTACTGGCATATTCCGGCGGTCTGGATACATCCTGTATCATCCCTTGGCTGAAAGAAAACTATGACTGTGAAGTAATCTGCGTATGCGGTGACGTTGGTCAGGGGAAAGAAACAGATGGTCTGGAAGAAAAAGCTCTGAAAACAGGTGCTTCCAAGCTGTACATTGAAAATCTGGTAGAAGAATTTATCACAGATGCTGTTTATCCCTGTGTAAAAGCAAATGCTGTATATGAAGGCAAATATCTGATCGGTACATCCATGGCTCGTCCCATTATTGCAAAGAGAATGGTTGAAATCGCAAAAGCAGAAGGCGCAACAGCAATCTGCCATGGTGCAACAGGCAAAGGCAATGACCAGGTTCGTTTCGAACTGACAATCAAAGCACTGGCTCCTGAAATGAAGATCATCGCTCCCTGGAGACTGGATACATGGAAAATGAAATCCCGTGAAGACGAAATGAAATATCTGGAAGACCATGGTATTCCCTTTGAAGCAAGCCATGACAACTCCTATAGCCGTGACAGAAACCTGTGGCATCTGAGCCATGAAGGTCTGGAATTGGAAGATCCCGCTAACGAACCCAACTACGATCACATCCTGCAGATGAGCGTAACACCCGAAAAAGCACCCGATGTTCCCGAATATGTAACACTGGACTTTGAAAAAGGTATCCCCGTTGCAGTAAACGGCGAAAAACTGGGCCCTGTGGAACTGCTGACAAAACTGAACGAAATCGGCGGCAGAAACGGTATCGGTATCACAGATATCTGCGAAAACCGTGTTGTTGGTATGAAATCCCGTGGTGTATATGAAACACCCGGCGGTACAATCATGTACTATGCACACCGTGAACTGGAATACCTGTGCACAGACAAGAAAACACAGCAGTTCAACGAAGTAGCTTCCAACAAATTCACAGAACTGGTTTACTCCGGCGAATGGTACACACCTCTGCGTGAAGCTCTGAGCGCATACTTCGACAGCGTAAACGAAACAGTGACAGGTACAGTAAAACTGAAACTGTACAAAGGCAACATCATCCCTGCAGGCTCCACATCTCCTTACAGCCTGTACAACGAATCCATCGCTTCCTTCGCAACAGGCGATCTGTATGACCACAAAGACGCTGACGGTTTCATCAACCTGTTCGGTCTTTCCATGAAGGTTCGTGCAATGATGATGGAAAACAACAAATAAGATGATTTTTAAAAAATCATATATATTTTACAAAAGATAAAAGAATACTCCTGTCATCTGATGGGAGTATTTCTCATTATGAACAAATTTTTTGATAAATATGAACCCATTTTTTTGGCACGCAGAATGCTTCTGCGTGCCGTATCAGGGTCCAGGGGGATGATCCCCCTGGCAGGGGTGTGGGGACAGCGTCCCCACTTGGAAAGGAGAAATAAATCATGGCAAAACTTTGGGGCGGACGTTTTACACAGTCCACAGACAGCTTTACAGACCATTTCCATTCTTCTATCTCTTTCGATAGCAGAATGTATAAAGAAGATATCACAGGCAGTATGGCACACGCGGCAATGCTCGGCAGACAGGGCATCATCCCTGCGGCAGATGCAGAACTGATCATCAAAACACTGAAAGAAATCCTTGCAGATATCGAAGCGGGCAAGGTATCCTTCGATGAAAAAGCGGAAGATATCCATATGAATATCGAAACAATTTTAATCAGCCGTATCGGCGATGTTGGCAAACGCCTGCATACAGGCAGAAGCCGTAACGATCAGGTAGCTCTGGATATCCGTATGTATACCAAAAAAGAAATCAAAGAAGTACAGGCACTGCTAAAAAATCTGATGGTGGTGCTGAATGATTTTGCGGCAGACCATACAGAAACCATCATGCCTGGCTATACACATCTGCAGAGAGCACAGCCCGTTACTCTGGCACATCATTTGCTGGCATATGTGGAAATGTTCAAACGTGACTATGACCGTCTGGCTGATACCTATAAACGTACAGACGTGATGCCTCTGGGCAGCGGCGCACTGGCTACCACAACATATCCTCTGGACAGGCACTCCGTAGCGGAAGAACTGGGCTTTGCGGCAATCACACAGAACAGTATGGATGGTGTTTCCGACCGTGATTTTGCAATCGAATTTGCATCTGCTCTGTCTATTCTGATGATGCACCTGAGCCGTTTCTGCGAAGAGATCATTCTGTGGAGCAGCCATGAATTCCATTTTGTAGAACTCAGCGATGCGTATTCTACAGGTTCCAGTATCATGCCACAGAAAAAGAACCCCGATATGGCTGAACTGATCCGCGGTAAAACAGGCCGTGTATATGGTCATCTGATGGGGCTTCTGACAACAATGAAAGGTCTGCCTCTGGCGTATAATAAAGATATGCAGGAAGACAAGGAAGGTCTGTTTGATGCCATTGACACGGTAAAAATGTGCCTGCCTGTATTTACAAACATGATTGCAACTATGACAGTGAGAAAAGACGCTATGCTGAACGCGGCAAAGGGCGGTTTCACAAACGCAACAGATGCGGCTGACTGGCTGGTAAAACAGGGCGTGCCTTTCCGTGATGCGCATGAAATCATCGGTAAACTGGTACTGTACTGCATCGAACATAACACAAACCTTGATGATCTTTCTCTGGAAGAATACAAGGCAATTTCCCCTGTATTTGACGAAAGCGTGTATGCGGCAATCAATGTAAATGAATGTGCACAGGCAAGAAAAGTAATCGGCGGCCCTGCAAAAGAAGCAACAACAGCGGCGATTGCTATGAATAAAGAATTTTTCGAAAAAATGTAAAAGGCGGGGATTTCCCTTGAAAAAAGTTATTTTAGGAAAAACAGATATTGAAGTGAGTATTGCGGGCTTTGGTGTTCTGCCGATGGGTCCCAGCCAGCTGGCACTGCCTGTGGAAGAAGGGGCGGCTGTTATCAAGTATGCTTTGCGAAATGGTATCAATTTTATTGATACGGCTCAGTATTATCGTACCTATCCGTATATCAGCAAAGCACTGGAAGGCGAAGAGTTTTCCGATATTGTGATCTGCTCCAAATCCTTAAGCTGTGACTATGACGGCATGATGGAAGCCATTCTGGAAGCAAGGGAAGAACTGAACAGAGAAATCATTGATATTTTTCTGATGCACGAAGTGCGCTCCGGTCAGCTGGAAGAGCGTGCGGGGGCATGGGAAGCGTTGAAAGATGCGAAAGCGAAAGGGCTTGTCCGTGCCATCGGACTTTCCACGCATCATGTAGACATCACGGCGGCAGCGGCATCTATCGCAGAACTGGATGTTGTTTTCCCTCTCATCAATTATGCGGGGCTTGGTATCCGCAAAGGGGATGCCTTTGCTACAAGGGAAGAAATGATGGACGCAATTACTGTCTGCCATAATGCGGGTAAGGGCGTATTTTCCATGAAAGCCTTTGGCGGCGGTGGACTGACAGGGAACTATCAGGAAGCCCTCAACTATGTTTTTTCCAAATCCGAGATTGATTCTGTGATGATCGGTTTCGGCAAGACTGCGGAAGTGGATGATCTGCTTTCCTATCTGGATGGCTCTATGGATGCGGCGTATAATCCCGATGTTTCCAAGAAAAAGGTCTATATCAATCAGGAGGACTGCGAGGGGTGCGGCTCCTGCAAAGCGGCGTGTCCTGCGGGGGCGATTTTCTGGAATGATAACGGTTTGGCAGAAGTAGATCATCAGAAATGTCTGACCTGCGGCTATTGCAGTCCTGTATGCCCTGTGCGTGCAGTGATTATGTATTAAAATATAAATATAAAACAAAAAGGCGTTCTCTATTGTTTTCAGAGAATGCCTTATTTTTATTGTTTCTTCTTCAATTTTTCCAGAATTTCCACATCTGCGGGGCAGAAAGGAAGACTGTCGATTTCTTCTGTGGTAATCCATCTGATGTCGTTATGCTCCAGCTTTTGCGGAACACCCTCGGAGATTGCGGCGTGAAACAGTGTCAGATGTACCGTCAGATCGGGATAAACGTGGGTTACTTCCATAAAGATTTCCCCAACGGTAATGGTTATCCCTAATTCTTCCTTACATTCCCGTATCAGTGCGGCTTCCTTTGTTTCGTCTGTCTCTACCTTGCCGCCGACAAATTCCCATAATAAGCCCCTTGCCTTATGTGCGGGACGCTGACAGGCAAGGAATCTGTTTCCATTCCATATCAGTGCAGCAACAACTTCTGTCATCATGTTAATGCATGACCTCCTTCAGGAAACCAGCCTTTGTAGGAAGCTTCGGCTTCTTTTCTGGCTTCGGCTTCTCTTTTTGCCGATTCTTTTTTTACAGCTTCCTCTATTTTTGCTTCTTCTTTTTTGCGGAGTTTTTCTTCTTTTCTGGCTTCGGCTTCTTTTCTGGTCGCTTCTTTTGCTTCTGCCAGTTTTCTGGCTTCTTCTTCTGCTTTTTGGGCAGCTTCTGCCTTTTTCTGTTCGCTGAGCAGATAACGGGCCTCATCTATGATGGACTGTGCAAGATTGCGATAGATGATCTTTGCTTCCGGGTAAACACGCACAGCAAATGCCCATTCTCTTGCCGGAATGTATTCTCCTTTGTCAAAATACATCCCTGCGATTGTCAGACAGGTGCGCTGTTCCTGTTCTGGTGACAGGGAACAGTTCAGGTACATATCCTTATAGGCTTCTAAGGTTTTATCCTCTGCCTGTCGGATCATTTCCTGATCTTCTACGCTTCTGTAGAGCCAGCATAGATTCATCCACAGACAGGCATCAATCTGTATGTGGTTGGAAAAAGCTGCAGAACACGCCAGAGCGATATAATGCTGCAGGAAGACAAAATCTAGCGTACGCTCAGCGGAAAAATCCAGCATGACAGAAGACCGAATCTGCATCAGCTGCTCTTCATATACGGCTTTACGCAGATAGGTCGGCTTCAGGAACATATCAATCAATGTGCTGAAATAGCAGTGCGGACAGGTTACAATATCATACCATTCTGCTTCAAAGTCTTTATAAAAGATATGAAAATCCATACGCATTTTCTGGGAAAGTACGGGATCTGCTGTCAGCCTGTTATAAGAAATACGGCTGCCGTCAAAGGTCTGTTTGCAGTTAGGGCAGGTATATTCTTTATGAAACAGAAATTCCTTATATTCGGGATGTGTGATGTCGGGGTAAGATTTATGTCCCGGCAGAAAAAAATCGGGATATACCTCGGGAAGAATCTGCTGTGCTTTTTCTGCTTCCTGTGCAATACTCTGCATGATGGAGAGGACCATATCTTCTCTGTTTTGTGTCATGCGGTTTGCTTCCATTGTCTGCTGCACCAGAAGATCAATTTCTTTATTCTTCTCTTTTTCTGCATTGGTAAAGGCTTCGTGCAGTTCGTCTTCTATGTGCTCCTGCATAAACAGCGTTTTGGAATCGGGCATGGAAAGAAATTCCTGTGTGGAAAACAGCGGGAGTTCCTCTGAAATTTCTGTATGTATATGAGGATGGTCGCCAAGCTCGATTTTATGCAGTAACGTATTTAAGGAATCCAGACTTTTTGCCATAGCCTTCATGATCAGAAAGGCATTCTGGGTATTGCTCTGGATAAAGTCATTAAAATTTTCCGCAGGGATATGTAAAATAGCTGTGTCTTCAATCGCAACAGCTGTACAATAACTGGGATGTTGGATCAGAATGCTGACTTCCCCGAAATACTGCGGAAAAGAAAGTGTTTCAATCAGATATTCATTTGATTTTCCATAATTCAGATAAAGTGCAACTTTTCCTGATAAGATTTTATGCAGGGTCTTGTTATAGTCGCCCTCTCGTAGGATGATATCCCCTGCTTGATGCTTTCGAATTTTTGTATTTTTCATTGGGAAATAATCTCCTATAAAATATATATTAAGAACGATTACGTAAATCTTTTAGTGCTTTAAAGTGTGTTTATATTATATGCAAAGCAGCATAAAAAGGCAAGCATTAAAAAAATACCTTGAAAAAGGCATTTTTTAATCAAAATCTAAAATTTTATAAGGAGGAATGTCTAAAGCCTTGGCAATCAGAAACAGGGTATCAAAGGAAAAGGACTGATAACGATTAGGGGCTTCTATCTGTCCGATATAGCTAGTGGTCAATCCTGCTTTTTCTGCCAGCTGTTCTTGTGTTAAGCTTTTCAATTTACGGTAATAGGCGATTTTTAAACCCATTTTGATATAATTGTCTTTAAATTCTGCTCTCATAATTCTATATAAAGTATAATGGTGTAAAAACAAATGCTTTATTCTGTAATAATGAATAATTATTCGTAAATAGAGAAAAATTATTGATAAATAACAAATAAATATATTGAATTTATGAAGCTATTAGAATAAGCAACAGGAAAAAAGGGGTCAGGCATATGCCTGACCTTTCTTATATTTATTCAAAATATTCTACAAATTCAAATGCACCGATTGCGCCGCAGACTTCGCATACATCTACGTGTTTTTCAGAGAGCGCACCGCAGAACTGACAGCGGTAGCCCTGTTTTTTCTGCTTGGGTGCTTCCTTTACGGGAGCAGCCGCTTTGTTCATTTTGCTCAGTTCTACCATCAGCATCAGGAAACGGTTTTCGTGGCTGCGTTCGATTTTTGCAACGCGTTCAAACTGTACAGCCAGTTCTTCAAAGCCTTCCTGTCTTGCTGTTTCCGCAAAAGAAGGGTACATATCATGCCATTCGTCAAATTCGCCCTGTGCCGCTTTGATCAGACACAGATTGGAGCTTTTGGGCATACCATGCAGTGCTTCAAACCAGAATTTTGCGTGCATCATTTCGTTCTTTGCCATCTGTTCAAACGCAATAGCGATGGATTCGTTGCCGTTATCTCTTGCTACCTGTGCAAAGTATG
>CALASU010000025.1 GCA_937888765.1 uncultured Clostridia bacterium
CAAAGGTGTTTACGACCGCAACAAACAGGAAATCATGGCTTTCCAGTTTGAAGGCAGAAAATCCGGTACCAAACAGGTTGACAGCATCAAAGCAAAACTGGGCGATCCGGGTCTTGATGAGCTGCTGACCCCTACCCTGCATCAGACTCTGGTGGACGATATCGAACTGCTGGATGGTGCAAGCTATGAGTTTGACATTGAAAAAGTTCAGACCGGTCGTCTGAGCCCTGTATTCTTCGGCTCTGCTCTGGCAGACTTCGGTATCACACCTTTCCTGCACCATTTCTTAGAGTGGTCTCCTGCTCCCGGTGCAAGAAAAACAACAACAGGCGAAGTACAGCCCAACGATGATTTCTTCAGCGGCTTTATTTTCAAGATTCAGGCAAACATGAACCCTGCACACCGTGACAGACTGGCATTCTTCCGTATCTGCTCCGGCACATTCAACAGAGGGATGAGTGTTACCCTGTCCAGAACAGGCAAGCAGATGAAACTGAGCCAGTCCACACACCTCATGGCAAATGACCGTGAAACCGTAGAAACAGCCATTGCAGGCGATATCATCGGTATTTACGACAGCGGCAACTTCCAGATCGGCGATACACTGACAGACAGAAAAGAAAAGCTGTTCTTTGAACCCCTGCCTACGTTCCCTCCCGAACTGTTCTGCCGTGTACGCCCCGTGAACTCTCTGAAAGCAAAGCAGTTCCAGAAAGGCGTACAGCAGCTTGCACAGGAAGGTGCGATTCAGGTATATCATAATGAATTCAATGACGTTATTCTGGGCGCAGTCGGTCAGCTGCAATTTGAAGTATTCCAGTACAGACTGCTGAATGAATATAACTCCGAAATCCGTATGGAACCCCTGGAATATCAGGTTGCAAGATGGGTTGCACCCGGTTCTCCCAAGGATGTGAAGGATTATGTTGTAGCAAGAAGCACACTGGTATACGACCACTTTGAACGCCCTATTCTGCTGTTCGCAAACCAGTATACACTGAACAACTTCATGCAGAAAAACCCCGAGGTAAAACTCGTAGAAGCCCTGGATGTAGACGATACAGAACATCTGGAAGCGTAAGACCTTGGGGACGCTGTCCCCAAACCCCTGCGAGGGGGTAACCCCCTCGACCCTATACGCAAAATCTTCGATTTTGCAAAGAAAATACTGCAAAATAGATAAGCCCCCGATTTTTTATAATCGAGGGCTATTTTTTCTTATAAAAGTTTCTCCCTCTCCCCGAAAAAACACCAGTTTTTGCAAATCGGGTTCCAAGGGGGTGACCCCCTTGGTGGGAGTTTGAGGGCAACGCCCTCAAGATTTTAAATAATAAATGGTACAAATTTAGATGCTACACGAATACCGATCAGTACTGCCGTATAGACTGCCATAATCCCAGCCGCACGATAATCTGCGGGTTTCATCTGCATCACGTTCATTCTGGTACGGCGTTCATCGCCATGATAGCAGCGTGCTTCCATCGCCATCGCCAGTTCCTCCGCTCTGCGGAATGCAGAGATAAACAGAGGTACCAGAATAGGAATCAGAGCCTTTGCTTTCTGTACCAGATTGCCTGTATCGAAGTCTGCACCTCTTGCCTGCTGTGCTTTCATGATCTTATCTGTTTCATCCAACAGTGTAGGAATGAAACGCAGTGCAATCGTCATCATCATAGCGATTTCATGCGCAGGCACACCAATTTTCTTAAAGGGCTTCAGAATGTATTCAATCGCATCTGTCAGCTGAATGGGTGTTGTTGTCAATGTCAGCAGAGAAGATCCGATGATCAGCAGTACTAGACGTACACACATTTTCGCAGCCAGAAAAACACCTTCCAGCGTCAGTGTTAAAAAGCCCATCTGTAACAGCACGGTCTCCCCTCTTGTCATAAAGAGGTTGATAAATGCCGTAAACAGAATGATAATCACAATGCTTTTCAGCCCCTTAAGCATAAACTTCAGGGGTACTTTGGAGGACTTGATCACAAGCCCCATAGAAGCAATGACAAATACATAGCCAACAAATGTATTTACCATAAACAAGGTTACAATAAACAAAAATGTAATTGTCAGTTTCAGCCTTGCATCCATACGATGAATGGGAGAGTCCGCAGGGTAATACTGACCGATTGTAATATCTCTAATCATGCTTTCACCTGCTTTACTAATTTTAACAGGGCTTCTTTTGCTTCTTCTACAGTATAAACATCTGTAGGCACATCATAGCCCTTTGCCTTCAGTTGTGCAAAGACATAGCTCACCTGTGGTGCAGCCAGTCCCATTGTTTCCAGTTCATCGGGGTGTGCAAAAATTTCTCTGGGTGTGCCAACCATAGCAACCTGCCCTCTATGCATTACCACAATACGATCTACCAGCTTCGCCACGTCTTCCATGCTGTGGCTTACCAGAATAACCGTAAGACCTCTTTCTCCATGCAGTTTGCGGATCGCCGCCAGAATTTCATCACGGCCTTTGGGATCAAGACCCGCTGTAGGCTCGTCCAGAATCAATACTTCGGGATTCATCGCCAATACACCCGCAATCGCTACACGGCGTTTCTGCCCGCCGGACAGCTCAAAGGGGGATTTTTCAAACATATCTGGCGTAATGCCTACGATTTCCAGCGCAGACACAACGCTTTCATGAATTTTTTCCTTAGACCAGCCCAGATTGGTAGGACCAAAGGCTACATCCTTATAGATGGTTGTTTCAAACAGCTGATATTCGGGGTACTGGAAAGCCAGCCCAATGCGGCGGCGTACCTCTTTCAGCTTCGCTTTATCCTTATGGATATTTTCTCCGTCCAGCAGGATTTCGCCCTTTGTGGGCTGAATGATGCCGTTCAGATGCTGAATCAATGTAGATTTACCGGAGCCTGTATGTCCGATCAGACCGATAAATTCGCCTGTCTGAATTTCTAAATTTACATCGTTCAGTGCTATTTTTTCAAAGGTTGTTCCTTCGTTATATACATGCGTCAGATGGTTCAGCTTAATTGACATATCGCACCTACCATTTCTTCAATCGTCAAAATATCTGCGGGCAGGTCAATTCCTTCCTTACGCAGCAGATATGTGGTTTCTGTTACCTGCGGTACGTCTAAGCCGTATTCTTTCAGCTTATCCACCTGTACAAAAATTTCTCTGGGTGTGCCCTGCATTACCAGATCGCCGTCGTCGATAACATACACTCTGTCGCCACGCACAGCTTCATCCATGTAATGTGTAATCAGGATAATTGTGATACCTTCTTCACGATTCAGTCGTTCGATGGTATCCATAACGTCCTTACGCCCTACAGGGTCAAGCATAGCCGTAGGCTCGTCCAGAACGATACAGTCGGGCTTCATAGCCAGTACGCCCGCAATCGCGATTCTCTGCTTCTGACCGCCGGACAGCTTGGAGGGTGTATAGGTTGCAAATTCAGTCATGCGTACAGCTGCCAGTGCTTCATCTACGCGCTGTCTGATCTCCGCAGAGGGAATCCCCATATTTTCGGGGCCAAATGCAATATCTTCCTCTACAACCGTTGCTACCAGCTGATTATCGGGGTTCTGGAATACCATACCCGCACTCTGACGGATATCCCATACCTTATCTTCGTCCCTTGTATCCATACCTTTTACCCACAGTGTGCCGCCTGTCGGCTGCAGCAGTGCATTGATATGCTTTGCAAATGTAGATTTTCCGGAGCCGTTATGTCCCAGTACAACAACAAACTCGCCTTTATTGATTTCGATGTTTACCTTTTTCAAGGCAGCCACCTTATGTTCTTCTGTGCCGTGATCTGTTTCCATGATTTTTGTATATTCATAGGTCAGATCTTCAGCCTTCACCATTGTCATAAATTCACCTGTTTCTTTCGACAGTTTTTCCTGTCCTTGTAGTCTATGGCATCACTGCTCACAGCTATTGATATGATACGTTCTTTTCACCAAAAAGTCAATAAAAACAGCGTATTTTCGAGGGACTCTGTCCCTCGAGCACCCTGCGAGGGGGTCACCCCCTCGACCCGATTTTGCAAAAGCATTCGCTTTTGCGAAAAAACTCAAATTGCCAGTTAAAGACAAAAAAGAGACTTGCATTTGCAAGTCTCTAAATTTTTGGAATTAAACCAGTTCGATGATAACTTCCATCGCACCGTCGCCTTTTCTAGCGCCCAGTTTCACGATTCTTGTGTAACCACCGTTTCTGTCAGCGTATTTAGGAGCGATTTCGTCGAACATTTTAGCTGCCATGTCAACTTTCTTTGTGTTCTTTCTAACAGCTCTGCCGTCAGCGGGAACTTCTGTTACAGGGTACAGATAAGCCAGGATAGCTCTTCTTGCAGCCAGTCTGGAAGCTTTATCTTTTTTCACTGTTTTCTTAACTTCTTCGTAAACTGTTACTTTTTTACCGTTTACTACTTCTTTCACACGTTTGCCGTTAGCGTCTTTTTTCGCTACTTTAGCTGTTACTGTAACTTCTTCGAAGTTTTCTCTTTCTTTTACAGCCAGTGTGATCAGTTTTTCAGCGATTCTTCTAACTTCTTTCGCTCTTGTTTCTGTTGTTTTGATTTTGCCGTGGTACAGCAGATTTGTTACCTGGTTTCTCAGCAGAGCTTTTCTCTGAGGTGTTGTTTTGCCAAGTTTTCTATAACCGGATGCGTGCATGGTTAAATCCTCCTTAATGGATACCCGCATGACTTTGCCCGTCTCCACCACTCTTCGGCATTACGTAGAGGCGCAATCACACGGTAACTAATAGTAACGTGCGGAAAGGACTGACGATGAGAATTATTCATCGCCGGGTCTCAAAGACAGACCCAGTTCCGCCATTTTATTCAGTACTTCTTCCAGGGATTTGCGTCCCAGGTTTCTTACTTTCATCATTTCTTCTTCTGTCTTGTTAGCCAGATCTTCTACTGTGTTGATACCAGCACGTTTCAGGCAGTTATAAGAACGTACGGACAGATCCAGTTCTTCAATGCTCATTTCCAGAACTTTTTCTTTCTTACCTTCTTCTTTTTCTACCATGATAGAAGTATCTTTTGCGTTATCGGACAGGTCAATGAACAGATTCAGGTGTTCATTCAGAATTTTTGCACCGTAGCTTACAGCATCATCGGGTGCAATGGTGCCGTTTGTCCAAACTTCCAGAGAAAGTTTGTCATAGTCAGTAATCTGACCAACACGAGTATTTTCCACCAGGAAATTCACTCTTGTTACGGGAGTGAAGATACTGTCAACGGGAAGCATACCAATAGGCTGGTCGTCTTTTTTATTTTTGTCCGCACCAATATAACCACGACCCTTATTGATCGTGATTTCCATATACAGCTTGCTGCCTGCACCGCCGGAAAGTGTTGCAATGTGGTGATCGGGGTTCAGAATTTCGATATCGCCGTCAGCTTTGATATCGGAACCCTTTACTTCGCCATCGCCTTCCACGTCGATGTAAGCAATTTTAGGTTCATTGCTTTCGCTTGTATTCTTGATTGCAAGACCTTTCAGATTCAGAATAATTTCTGTAACGTCTTCTTTTACGCCGGGAATTACGCTGAATTCATGAAGTACACCATCAATTTTTACATTGCTTACCGCTGCACCGGGCAGAGAGGACAGCAGAATTCTTCTCAGGGAATTACCCAGAGTTGTACCATAGCCTCTTTCCAGTGGTTCTACTACAAACTTACCGTATGTGCCATCGGGTGCCATTTCAGCAATCTCAATGCGAGGTTTCTCAAATTCAAACACTCGTTCAAACCTCCCTTTTTTATGATAGAGAGCCGCAGGGCGATAAGCCCCACGGCATGACCTTTGACTTCACTACACAATCAACAATGATTATTTGGAGTACAGTTCGACAATCAGTGTTTCTTCAACGGGAATATCAATCTGTGCTCTTGTGGGCTTAGCTACTACTGTGCCGCTCAGTGCATCGTGGTTAGCTGTCAGCCATTCGGGAACGATTCTGCCTTCTGTTACAGCCAGAACGTCTTTGTATCTCTGGATTGTTTTGTATTTTTCTTTTACTTCAACAACGTCGCCAACTTTAACCTGGTAGGAAGGGATATCTACTGCCTTGCCGTTTACCAGAACGTGTTTGTGACGAACGATCTGTCTAGCTTCTTTTCTTGTTCTGCCGTAGCCCAGACGGAACATTACGTTGTCCAGTCTCATTTCCAGCAGCATCAGCAGGTTTTCGCCGGGGATGCCTTCTTTTTTAGCGATCTTTTCAGCCTGTGCGTAGTAACCTCTGAACTGTTTTTCCAGTACGCCGTAGATGAATTTAGCTTTCTGTTTTTCTCTCATCTGCAGACCGTATTCGGACATTTTTTTGTTTGCTCTCAGATTCTGTTTTTTAGATTTTTTATCGATACCCAGGTAGATGGGATCCAGATTCAGGGATCTGCATCTTTTCAGTACGGGAACTCTATCTCTTGCCATTGATCTACACCTCCTAATTTAGGTTATACTCTTCTGCGTTTGGGGGGTCTGCAACCGTTGTGAGGAACGGGTGTAACGTCTTTGATCAGAGTTACATCCAGACCTGCAGCCTGCAGTGCACGGATTGCAGCTTCACGACCGCTACCGGGGCCTTTTACGAATACTTCGATTGTTTTCAGACCGTAGTCGGAAGCAGCTTTAGCAGCTGTTTCTGCAGCCATCTGAGCTGCATAAGGTGTGGATTTTCTGGAGCCTCTGAAGCCCAGCTGACCAGCGGATGCCCAGGACAGAGCATTACCTACTGCGTCTGTAATTGTAACGATTGTATTATTGAAAGTGGACTGGATATGAGCCTGGCCACGTTCTACTTTTCTTTTATCACGGCGTCTGCGAGTAGTTGCCTTTTTCACAGTTTTCTTTGCCATTTTCCTCAAACCTCCTTACGAAATATCAATTATTTCTTCTTGTTCGCAACAGTTTTTCTAGGACCTTTTCTTGTTCTAGCGTTTGTTTTTGTTTTCTGACCTCTTACGGGCAGGCCTTTTCTGTGGCGGATGCCTCTGTAGCAGCCAATTTCGATCAGACGTTTGATATTCAGAGCAATTTCTCTTCTCAGGTCACCTTCTACAGTCTGAGTTCTGTCGATTACGTCACGGATTTTCGCAACTTCTTCGTCTGTCAGATCTCTAACTCTTGTATCCAGGCTTACACCTGCTTCATTCAGAATACGAACAGCGCTTGCATGACCAATGCCGTAAACATATGTCAAACCGATTTCTACGCGTTTTTCTCTAGGTAAGTCTACACCAGCAATACGTGCCATATATTCTTGCACCTCCTGTAATTTTCACAATACGATTCAAATAAAAAACTTTTCACATAAACACAGTGCGATACTCGTTGGGCATTACGAACAAAGGGGCTAGACCGTCAGTCTGTAATCTTACGCACCCTAATGTGCTGCCTTTGCCATTAACTGTATGCTCCTCCCAGTATGGTTGACGGATTTATCAGAGTTCGGCTCTTTGGGGTGCTGCCCCTCAAGCCCATAATAAATGATCAGCCCTGTTTCTGTTTATGTTTGGGATTTTCACAAATAACCATTACACGACCTTTTCTCTTGATGATTCTGCATTTTTCACACATGGGTTTTACAGAGGGTCTGATTTTCATTGTGATCGCTCCTTCCTTATTTTGCTCTCCAGATAATACGACCTTTTGTCAGATCGTAGGGAGACATTTCCACTAATACTTTGTCACCGGGCAGAATGCGGATGAAGTTCATACGCAGTTTGCCAGAAATGTGTGCTAAAATCTGGTGGCCGTTTTCCAGCTCAACCTGAAACATAGCATTAGGTAATTTTTCCAGTACGGTTCCTTCTACTTCGATTACGTCATCTTTAGACAAGACCGAGAACCTCCTTAAACATTGACTGCCTGTTTTGTTTGATACATCTTTAAAGCCTTGCGCACCTCAGCATCCAACAGGTAACTGTGCTGCATCAGCTTTTGTGCCACTGTTTCTTCTATATAAGAAGTGGGCTGAACGTGTTTTATCTTTTTCCGTTTGGGTTTTTCCAGTGTGCGGCGTTTGCCGTCCACCAGAGTGAGGTACTCCCCATTCACGGCTGCAACCAGTAACACATCGCCTTTATCGTGGCCACATTTGGAATAAACCACTTGACCGATCTGATATTCCAACGCTATCACCTCTTTCGTCCAACGTAAGAACTTGCGGTCTTTTGTTCGTGTGTCGAATACACATCAGTTTGATCTGTTCTGTTACCGCAAACAGTTTTTCGATCACCGCATAAACTGTTTTGTATTCGCTCAGGAACTCTGAAAGTATACAATATTTTTTGCCATTTCGTCTACCACTTCTTCACAGTTACTATCTATATAGTAACATAAAGAAGCAGGGCAGGAATTTTAAAATTCCCACCCTGTCATTTGATAAGAGAGTTTCGGCAGTTCTCTTATCTCTTTTTCAGTTCTTATTTGTCCAGACCTGCAACGATTGCTTTTGTGATATCGTCAATCGCCTGTGTGCCATCTACTTCAAACAGAATACCTTTTTTACCGTAGAAATCTACCAGAGGTTCGCTCTGATCATGGAATGTCTGGATTCTCTTCTTACCAGCTTCTTCTGTGTCGTCTTTACGCTGTGTCAGTGCTGTACCACATTTGTCGCAAACACCTGCAACCTTTGCGGGCAGGAACAGTTTGTTGTATGTAGCACCGCATTTAGGACAGCTTTCTCTGGCTGTCAGTCTTTCCAGCATCACTTCATCAGGAGCACTGATATATACAACATGATCCAGTTTTACCATTTCTTCCAGTTTTTCAGCCTGCACAACTGTACGAGGGAAACCATCCAGAATGAAACCTTTTGCACAGTCGTCTTTTTTGATTCTTTCCTGAACGATCGCAATGATCAGTTCATCAGAAACCAGACCACCTGCTGCCATAATGCTCTTTGCCTGATTACCCAGCTCTGTGCCTTTTGCAACTTCTTCTCTCAGCATATCGCCTGTGGAAATGTGTGCAATACCGTAATGCTCAACCAGTCTTGCAGCCTGTGTGCCTTTCCCTGCTGCGGGAGCACCAATCAGTACTAATTTCATGTGATTACCTCTTTTCTTATAGATGGCCTTCTCTTTTTCTTGTATAAAAATTCCCCAATATGCACTAAAACAACCCCTCGGGAAATGCCCTGCATTTCCCAAGCGATTGTTATCAGTCATTTAAAAATCCTTTATAGTGGCGCATCAGCAGCTGGCTTTCCAGTGCTTTTACGATGTCCAGACATACACCAACCACGATGATCAGTGTTGTGCCACCGAAGCCAACATTCAGATCGAATACCCACTGTAATACTACAGGAACCATCGCCAGAATGGAGTAGCATACAGCACCTACCAGTGTGATTCTGTTCACAACTCTTGTGATATATGCACTTGTTGGCTGCCCGGGTCTGATACCGGGAATGAAACCGCCGTTTTTCTTCATGTTCATCGCAATTTCATTGGGATTGATTACGATGGATGTGTAGAAGTATGTGAAGAAGAAAATCAGCAGTACATACAGGATTGCACCGATGGGGTGCGTCATATCCAGTACTTCGATCACCTTTTTGAATGTTTCGCCCTTGTTAGGAATGAAGTTCCCGATCTGCTGAGGGAACTGCAGCAAGGACAGCGCAAAGATGATGGAGATAACACCGGATGTATTTACTTTGATTGGCATTGTTGTGTTTCTGCCGCCTGCCTGTTTTCTGCCTACCATTTTGGAGGAGTACTGTACAGGCAATCTTCTTTCACCGCTGTTTACACAAACGATAAATGCCAGTACCAGAAGCAGAATCACTACGATTGCTGCAACCTTTGCTGCACCAACTGTGCCTTCGCCTACGATTGTGTAGTACAGGCTAGCTGCACCCATAGGCATACTGGACACGATGTTGATAAAGATAATCATGGAAGAACCATTACCGATCCCCTTAGCTGTAATCTGTTCCGCCAACCACATTACGAATGTGGAACCGCATACCAGACAAATCACGGATGCGATGTAGACCAGAGGCGTATGAACCAGATACATGTTCTGGTATGTGTAAACCATACCGGAACCCTGAATCAGTGCCATCAGTACAGTCAGATATCTGCTGTAGGACTGCAGTTTCTTTCTGCCGTCGGGACCTTCCTTTGAAAGCTGTTCAAATTTAGGAATCGCGATTGTCAGAAGCTGCATGATGATGGAAGCTGTGATATAAGGGCCGATACCCATTGCAAACAGGGACCAGCCGGAGTTCGCGCCGCCGGCGATTACACTGTAGAGTGTACCCGCCACGGATGCGTTTGCTCTTGCCGCCATAACCCCTGCTGTATCAATACCGGGCAGTGCGATCAGTGTACCTACTCTGACGATTGCGAAAATCATCAGAGTGTACAGGATTTTATTTCGTATTTCTTTGGTCTTCCAAGAATTTACGAAAATCTTGAACAATTAAATCACCTCAGCTTTGCCGCCGGCAGCTTCAATTTTTTCCTGAGCTGTTTTGCTGAAGTAGTTAACCTTAACTGTCAGCTTTCTTTCCAGATCGCCTTCGCCAAGGATCTTCACGCCATCTCTAGGATTGCTGATCAGACCAACGTTTTTCAAAGCATCGATGTCTACTACTGTATCATTTTCGAATACATTCAGCATGGAAACGTTGATAGCAACGATTTCTTTGCTGTTTCTGCATTTGAAGCCTCTCTTAGGAAGTCTTCTGTACAGAGGCATCTGGCCGCCTTCAAAGCCGCATTTGCCGCTTGTCCCGGAACGCTGACCTGCACCTTTGTGACCTCTGCCAGCTGTTTTGCCGTTGCCTGTTGCATGACCTCTACCGCGTCTCCAGTTCTTTTCTCTGGAACCTTCAGCGGGTCTCAATTCGCATAAGTTCATTTGGGCACCTCCTAAAATCAAACTTCTTCAACTTTAACAAGGTGGCTTACCTGGTGGATCATACCTCTGATAGCCGCATTGTCCTGCTGAATTACATAGCTATTTGTTTTCTTCAGACCCAGAGCCTGAACTGTTTTTTTGTGTTTGGGAATTGCACCGATTGTAGATTTTACCAGTGTGATTTTAATTTCTGCCATCTGTCTATTCCTCCTTAACCCAAGAGTTCTTCAACAGAAATGCCACGCAGTTTTGCAACAGCTTCGGGTGTTGTTGCTTTAGACAGGCCTTCGATTGTTGCGCTTACTACGTTGCGTTTGTTGTTAGAGCCCTGAGATTTTGCTCTGATGTTACGGATACCAGCCAGTTCCAGTACCGCACGAGCGGGACCACCAGCGATAACACCAGTACCTTCGGGTGCGGGCATCAGCAGAACGTGTGCGCTGCCGTAGTTGCCTGTTACACCGTGGTAAATGCTGTCAACGTCGTTTCTTTCAACTTTGATGATGTTTTTCATCGCAGCTTCTTTCCCTTTGCGGATTGCATCGGGGATTTCAGCTGCTTTACCCATACCGCAACCAACGTGACCGTTGCCGTCACCAACAACAACCAGAGCTGCGAATCTCATTGTACGACCACCTTTAACCGTTTTGGATACACGATTGATGGTAACTACTTTATCTTTCAGATCTAAAGTGCTTGGATCGATTCTTTTCAACTTACTTTCCTCCTTTGCCTTAGAATTTCAGACCAGCTTCTCTAGCTGCGTCTGCCAGAGCCTGAATTTTGCCCTGGTATACAAAGCCGCCTCTATCGAAAACTACTTCTGTGATACCTTTTTCGATAGCTTTTTTAGCAATCGCTTCACCAACCAGTGCAGCAGCTGCTACTGTGTTTGTGAATTCTACTTTGCTAGCGATTTCAGCTTCCATTGTGGATGCTGCAACCAGTGTATGCTGCTGAACGTCATCGATGATCTGTGCATACATATGTTTATTGGATCTGAACACTGCCAGTCTAGGTCTAGCAGCTGTGCCTTTTACATGATTGCGGATTCTGTAGTGTCTTTTTACACGAGCCGCTGCACGAGAGGGCTTATTGATCATAGTACTTTCACTCCGTTTCTTCAAAAATTAGTCACTTTCCGATATAAATATACCTTACGCCGCAATGCGAAGATTATTTCTTACCGGTCTTACCAACTTTACGTCTGATGTGTTCGTCAGCGTATTTGATACCTTTACCTTTGTAAGGTTCGGGAGGTCTTTTTGTTCTGATTTCAGCTGCAAACTGACCAACTTTTTCTTTATCAATACCTCTAACGATGATTTTGTTTGTACCTTCAACGATGGATTCGATACCTTCGGGATCTTCCATTTCTACGGGATGAGAGTAACCCAGTGTCAGGTTCAGTTTTTTACCGGATTTCGCTGCTCTGTAACCAACACCGTTGATTTCCAGAACTTTTTCATAACCCTGAGTAACACCTACTACCATATTGTAGATCAGTGTTCTTGTCAGGCCGTGTAATGCTCTATGTTTTTTCAGATCGCTGGGTCTTGTAACTACAATCTGACCATCTTCGATTGCGATGTTCATGTCTGCGGATAATTTTCTTTCCAGTGTACCTTTGGGGCCTTTTACTGTCAGCAGGTTGCCTTCAGCAATTTTCACTTCAACGCCAGCGGGTACCACTACGGGCAATTTACCGATTCTGGACATGGTCTGCACCTCCTATAATTCTATCTGTTCGTCGTATCTATATTACCAGATGAAAGCGATAACTTCGCCGCCCAGACCAGCTTTTCTAGCTGCTTTGTCTGTCATCAGGCCTTTGTCTGTGGAAATGATTGCTGTACCCAGACCGCCCAGAACTTTAGGCAGTTCGTCTTTGCCAGCGAATACTCTCAGGCCGGGTTTGGAAATTCTTTTCAGACCTGTGATTACTTTTACGTTTTTATCTTCACCATATTTCAGGGAGATACGCAGTGTGGATTTGATACCGTCTTCGATTACTTCGTAACCTTTCACGTAACCTTCTGCTACCAGAATGTCAGCGATTGCTTTCTTCATTTTGGAAGAAGGAACATCTACTGTATCATGTTTAGCAATATTACCGTTTCTGATTCTTGTCAGCATATCTGCGATAGGGTCGCTCATAGACATTGTGAATTCCTCCTTTCAATTACCAGCTTGCTTTCTTTACGCCGGGAATCTGACCTTTGTATGCCAGTTCACGGAAGCAAATACGGCAAATTCCATATTTTCTCAGTACAGAGTGGGGTCTGCCACATACTCTGCATCTTGTGTAAGCCTGTGTAGAGAATTTAGGTGCTCTCTGCTGCTTAACTTTCATAGATTTTTTAGCCATGTTTGTCCCTCCCTCTTATTTAGCGAATGGCATACCGAACAGTCTCAGCAGTTCTCTTGCTTCTTCATCTGTTTTTGCTGTTGTAACGAAAACGATGTCCATGCCTCTGATTTTGTCTACTTTATCGTATTCGATTTCAGGGAAGATCAGCTGTTCTTTGATACCCATTGTGTAGTTACCTCTGCCGTCAAAGCTGTTAGCTTTTACACCACGGAAGTCACGTACACGAGGCAGTGCGATGTTGATCAGTCTGTCTGTGAATTCGTACATTCTGTTGCCTCTCAGAGTAACTTTGCAACCAATGTTCATGCCTTCACGCAGTTTGAAGTTAGCGATGGATTTTTTCGCTTTTGTCACTACGGGTTTCTGACCAGCGATGATACCCATATCTCTTACTGCGCCATCCAGAACTTTTGCGTTTTCTCTTGCTTCACCAACACCCATGTTGATGATGATTTTTTCCAGTTTGGGAACAGCCAGTTTATTTGTATAAGAAAATTTCTTAGTCATTTCGGGAACGATCTGTTCTTCATAGAAGTTTCTTAATCTGCTCATTGTTTGCCTCCTTTCACGAGTATTTATTAGTCGATGATTTCGCCTGTTTTCTTTGCTACTCTTACTTTTTTGCCGTCTTTGATCATTGCGCCCAGACGTGTTGCTTTACCGTTGTGCAGGTACATTACGTTAGAAGCATCGATGAAGCCTTCTTTTTTGATAATGCCGCCCTGCTGGTTCATGGGTGTAGGTCTCATGTGTTTGGAAATCATGTTAACGCCTTCAACCATAACTCTGTTGTTTTTTCTATCTACAGCAATGATTTTGCCTTCTTTGCCTTTATCTTTACCTGTGATAACTACTACGTTATCGCCAGTTTTCAATTTCATGTTAGCCACCTGGTGCACCTCCTATTACAGTACTTCGGGAGCCAGAGACAGAATCTTCATGAACTGTTTTTCTCTCAGCTCTCTTGCAACGGGTCCAAAGATACGTG